>JACVRU010000040.1 GCA_014534295.1 Thermoleophilia bacterium
GGACGCTGAAGGACGTCTTCCAGCGCTACAAGGCGCTGCGCGGGTTCGACCAGCGCTACCAGAACGGGTTCGACTGCCAGGGGCTCTGGGTCGAGGTCGAGGTGGAGAAGGCGCTCGGGCTCGACTCGAAGCGGGAGATCGAGGAGTACGGCCTCGCCGAGTTCGCCGAGCGCTGCAAGGAGCGGGTCGCCCTCTACGCGGGCGTCATCACCGAGCAGTCGCAGCGGCTCGGCATGTGGATGGACTGGCGAAACTCGTACTACACGTTCTCGGACACGAACATCGAGTACATCTGGCGCTTCCTCAAGGTCGTCCACGAGCGCGGCTGGCTCTACAAGGGCCATCGCTCGACCGAGTGGTGCCCCCGCTGCGGCACGTCGATCTCGCAGCACGAGCTGCACGCCGGCGAGTACGTCGAGCTCGAGCACCCGTCGCTCTACGTCCGCCTGCCGCTGCTCGATCGGGAGGGGGAGTCCCTCGTCGTCTGGACGACCACGCCGTGGACGCTGCCGGCGAACGTCGCGGCCGCGGTCGCGCCCGACGCCGAGTATGGGCGGCGCGGGAACGGCGAGTGGGTCGCCGTGGACGTCTACCCGGATGCCTCCTTCGCCGAGCGTCGCCGCGGCGCCGACCTCGTCGGCTGGCGGTACGCCGGGCCGTTCGACGACCTGCCGGCGCAGGCGGGCGTCGAGCACCGCGTCATCCCCTGGGACGAGGTCGCGCTCGACGAGGGCACGGGGATCGTGCACATCGCGCCGGGCGCGGGCAGCGAGGACTTCGAGCTCGGGCGGGTCCACGGGCTGCCCGTCCTCGCGCCGATCGACGAGGGCGGCCGGATGGTGGACGGCTACGGCGCGTTCGCCGGTCTGAGCACCGACGATGTCGCGGAACCGGTCGCCGAGTCGCTCCGGGACCGCGGGCTGCTCGTCGAGGCCGGACGCATCGTCCACCGCTACCCGACCTGCTGGCGCTGCAAGACGCCGCTCGTCTTCCGCGTCGTCGACGACTGGTTCGTCGCGGCCGACGAGCTCCGCCGGCCGATGCTCGACGCGAACGCGACCGTCGACTGGCAGCCGCCGCAGTACAAGAAGCGGATGGACGACTGGCTGCGGAACCTCGGCGACTGGAACATCTCCCGCAAGCGCTACTTCGGGCTGCCGCTTCCCTTCTACGAGTGCGGCTGCGGCCACCTGACCGTCGTCGGCTCGCGCGCGGAGCTCGCGGAGCGCGCGGTCGACGGGATCGAGCAGCTCCGGGAGCTGCACCGGCCGTGGATCGACGCCGTCCGGATCCGCTGCGAACGCTGCGGCGAGCCCGTGGAGCGAATCCCTGAGGTCGGGGACGCCTGGCTCGACGCCGGGATCGTCCCCTTCTCGACGCTCGGCTGGGGCAACGAGACCGCCGTGGAGGCGGGCAACGGGACGGGCGCGGCGGCCGGCCTGACCGGCGCCGACCTGCCCGACCGCGCGTACTGGGAGACCTGGTTCCCGGCCGACTGGGTCTCCGAGATGCGCGAGCAGCTCCGCCTCTGGTTCTACTCGCAGTCGTTCATGTCGGTCGCGCTGACCGGCCGGTCGCCGTACCGCCGCGTGCTCACGTACGAGAAGCTGCTCGACGAGACGGGCCGGGAGATGCACCGGTCTTGGGGGAACGCGATCGAGGCGAACGAGGCGCTCGAACGGATGGGCGCCGACGTCATGCGCTGGCTGTTCGCCGAGATCGTGCCGAGCCAGAACATGCGCTTCGGCTACGGGCCGGCCGAGGACGTCAAGCGGCGGCTGCTGACGCTCTGGAACTCCGCCCGGTTCTTCGCCGACTACGGGCGGATCGAGGGCTTCGAGCCGGAGATGGAGGACCTCGACGCGGGGCCGGTCGACGCCGAGCTGGCCGCGCTCGACCGCTGGCTGCTCGCGCGCGTCCAGGCGCTCGTCGGCGAGGCCGCGGTGGCGTACGAGGCGTACTGGACGCCGGGGGTCGCGCGCGCGTTCGAGGCCTTCGTCGAGGATCTGTCCAACTGGTACATCCGCCGCTCGCGGCGCCGCTTCTACGGCGAGGACGACGCCGCGTTCCGGACGCTCTGGTACGCGCTCGCCCAGGGGTTGCGCGTGATCGCGCCGGTGCTGCCGTTCCTGGCGGAGCACCTCTGGTCGGCGCTCGGCGGGCGGGACTCGGTCTTCCTCGCCGGATGGCCTGCCGTCGACGAGTCGCTGCGGGACGAGGCGTTGCTCGCCGAGATGGCCGAGGTGCGCGAGCTCACCGAGCTCGGCCGCCGCGCTCGTGACGCCGCGGGCCTGAAGCTGCGGCAACCGCTTCGGCGTGCTGTGGTGGCCGGGTCCGGGGTCGCGGCGCGTTGGACCGACGAGATCCGCGACGAGCTGCGGGTCAAGGAGGTCGAGCTCAGCGAGCGCCCGGACGTGCGGGCGTCGTTCAAGCCGCATCTCCCCGTGCTCGGGCCGCGGCTCGGGAAGGAACTCCCGGCGGTGCGGGAGGCGCTGGCGCGCAGGGAGGTGGAGGAGCTGGGCGACGGCCGTGTTCGCGCGGCCGGGCACGAGCTCGGGCCGGAGGAGCTGATCGTCGAGCGGCACTCGGAGCCGGGGTGGGCCCACTCGGAGCGCTTCTCGGTCTGGATCGACACCGAGCTCGACGAGGAGCTGCGCCGCGAGGGCCGCGTCCTCGACCTGATCCGGCAGCTGAACGAGCTCCGGCGGCAGGCGGGGCTGGAGCTGACCGACCGCATCGTCGTCCGGCTGCCGTCGCAGCACGCGGATCTCCTCGAGCAGCACGAGGACTGGATCAAGGACGAGGTGCTCGCCGTGCGGATCGAGGTCGACGGCGCGGAGCCCTCCGTCGAGAAGGCGCCTTAACGGGGGTCAGACCCTCGTAGCGGGAGTCGCGCAACTCCGTGACGAATCCGTGCCGCCACCGCTGGGCGATGGGTGCGGCCGGCATCGTGAAGGGATGGCACGAGCTCCGCGAGTACAGGTCGAGGGCGGCACATTTCACGTCACGGCGCACGCGATTGCCGGCGCGCGACTGTATCGAGGGCCGGACGATCTCTCGCTGTTTCTGGAACTCACGGAGCAGGCCGTAAGGGGCCATGGGTGGGCTTGCTACGCGTTCTGCCTGATGCCGAACCACTACCACCTTTTGATCGAGACGCCCCATCGGAATCTGGCTGAGGGGATCAAGTGGGTGAATGGGTGCTATGCGCAGCGTTTCAACGGCCGTCACGGCACACGGGGACACGTCTTTGGGAGCCGCTACGACTCGGCGCTCATCGAGCGTGAGGCCCACGTTCTCGAAGCCATCCGCTACATCGCGCTCAATCCGGTCCGCGCCGGCCTCTGCGCCGAGCCGATCGAGTGGAAGTGGAGCAGCTACGCCGCGATGATTGGTGACGCCCCCGCGCCTAGCTTCCTCGCCCTCCCATGGGTACTTCAGCTATTCGATGCGGATCGAGCACTTGCCAGAGATCAGATTCGTAACTTCGTCCTTGACGGCCTCGGCCGCTGAGCGTCACACGCTTCGTGACGGGGGTCAGACCCCAGTTACGGAAGTGTGACTAGTCGCCGGAGACGAAGAAGATCCAGGTGCCGTCCGGCTCGATGCCCGCGCGCCAGCCGAAGTAGGCGCCGTCCGGGAGGAAGACCGCGGCGTCCGGCGGCAGCGTCTCGAGCAGCTCGCGCTCGTAGTCGGTGAGCTGCTCGCCCGTCTTGTCGTAGGCGAACGGCCACACGTAGATGCCGCCGCTGAGGGTGTACGGGAGCTCGAGGATCGCCGCGAGCGCCTCCAGCGGCTGCTCGCCGCTCGCCTCGAGCCGGCGCCAGTAGGCGGCCGGCCCGCCCTCGACTGGCCCGCCGAACGTGTAGTTGAACTGGTCCGCCGCCAGCGCGGCGACCGCGTCGGCGTCCCCCGACCGGGCCGCCTCGAGGATCGCGATGCGCTTCGTCTCGACGGCTTCCGGCAGCCCGACTCCAACCGTCTCGGTCCGCGTCGCCGTCTCGGTCCGGGTGACCGTCTCCGTCTGCGTGACGGTCTCCGTGCCCCCGCAGCCGGCCAGCACGAGGAACGCTAGACCGACTGGGACTCCGCGAGCTCGAGCTCGCGACGAAGCTGCACGGGGAGCCTGAACGTCACGTCCTCCTGGACGAGCTGGTACGGGCTGATGTCGTCGATCCCCCGGTCGCGGAACCAGTCGCAGACGCGGACGACGAGCTTCTCCGGCGCCGACGCCCCCGAGGTGATCCCGACGACGCGCGGGCCGTCGAGCCACGGCTCCTCGATCTCCGTCTCGTCGTCGACGAGGTACGCCTCGACTCCGAGCGCGCGCGCCACCTCCACGAGCCGGTTCGAGTTCGACGAGTTCCGGGAGCCGATTACGAGCAGGAGGTCGATCTCGTCGAGCATCTCCTTCACGGCCCACTGACGGTTGGAGGTGGCGTAGCAGATGTCCTCCCGCTTGGGCGCGTGGATGTCCGGGAAGCGCCGCCGCAGGGCGGTGATCACGTGCTGCGTCTCGTCCACCGACAGAGTCGTCTGCGTGATGTACGCGAGCTTCGTCCCGGCCGGCAGCTCCAGCCGCTCGACGTCCTCCGCGGACTCGACGAGCAGGATGGAGTCCGGCGCCTCGCCCATCGTCCCCTCGACCTCCTCGTGCCCCTCGTGGCCGATCAGGATGATCGTGTACCCCTCGGCCGCGTAGCGCTTCGCCTGGGAGTGCACCTTCGTCACGAGCGGACACGTCGCGTCGATCTGCCGGTGGCCGCGCGCGGTGGCGTTCGCGTAGACGGAGGGAGCGACGCCGTGGGCGGAGAAGACGATCACCGAGCCCGCGGGCACGTCCTCCTCGCTGTCGACGAAGACCGCGCCCCGCGCCTCCAGGTCGCGGACGACATGGATGTTGTGGACGATCTGCTTCCGCACGTACACCGGCTCGCCGTAGTGCTGGAGCGCGAGCTCGACCGTGTCGACGGCCCGCTCGACCCCGGCGCAATACCCTCGGGGCGAAGCGAGCAGGATCTTCTCCACGGTCATTCCCATCGCGACGCAGCCTAGCCGAGGGTCGGCCAAGCCCCAGCGGCGTTCGGCCCGAAGGGCCCGGTCCAAAGAGAAGAGACCTGCCGCTCGGGGGGTCGGCGCGGCAGGCCTCTTCAGAGTGCTCCCCGCCGCCGCAAAGCCAGGTACGCGCGGCAGCGGTTCGCATCGCCCAGTGGCAAGACGTTAGACGGCGTTGAATCGGGGATCAATAGGCCGCCCGGCCCATCTTTGCAAGCGGCGCGAACGCAGGTTTCCCCGCGCATTTCCCTATGATGGCGTGGGCCCAGGTGAACGAGGAGACACAGGCGGTCTTCCTGAACGCGGTACCGCTGCTCGGGGTGGCCGCGCTCTATCTCGTCGCGTCCGCGGCCGTCGTCCCGGGCATCTGGCGCGACCGCCGGCGGCTGCGCGACCCGGAGGTCTCGCTCGCCCTCGTCTTCCCCGTGCTCGCGATCTCAGCGGTGCTGGCCGCCGTCGTGGTCCTCATCGACCGGCAACCCCTCGGGAACGCGTGGGTCGCCCTGGCCGCGATCGTACTCCTCGCCCTGCCGGCCGCGGTCTTCCTGCTCAACTGGGGGGCGCGCGAGCAGCTGCTGGCGGGTTCGAGCCGGGTCCGCGAGGCCGAGGAGCTGGCCAGCACCCACGAGCGTCAGCGCGAGGTCGTCAACGCCTACACCAGCTCCCTCTCCCGCCTCGACGATGTGGAGGCGATCGCGCGGCGCCTGACCGACAGCGTCGCCGAGCTGTTCGGCGTCGAGTTCTCGGCACTCGTGCTGCACGAGGACGAACGCACGACGGTCGGGGTCCTCGCTCGCCTCGACGGAAGGGAGGTCCCCTGGTGGCGGGACCTGCGGCTCGACCTCACGGAGCCGTCCGCGATCGCGAGTGCGACGTTCGAGGCGGGCCCGTTCGCGGTCTACGACGTGCAGTCGTCGCCCTACGTGAACCGGGAGGTCGCCGAGCAGGTAGGCGCCAGGAGCGGCGTCTGGGTGCCGCTCGTTTCGCGCGAGCAAGTGGTCGGCGTGCTGGCGGTCGCGACGACGACCGAGCTGCGGTCGTTCACGCCTGCCGAGGTGACGCTGCTCGAGGAGCTCGCCTCGGAGACGGCGCTCGCGATCGACCGCGCTCGCTCGGGAGAGGCGCTCGAGCGCGCCCTCGACCGGGAGCGGCTCGTCGCCCGCATCTCCCAGAAGTTCCGCTCCGAGCTCGACATCGCCGCGTTGCTGGAGGTCGCGGTGCGCGAGACGGCGGCTGCCGTCGGGGTCGTCCGCTGCTTCGTCCGCCTCGGGGAGCCGGGCGAGGAGATGCCGATCGCTGCGGAGTGGACGGCCGAGGGCCTCCAGCCCGTGGGCGCGCTCGCGCCGCAGCTCCCCGCTTCGAACCTTGCCGTCCGCGAGCGGCGGACGGTCGCCATCGCGGACGTCGCCGGCGACCTTCGGCTCGACGACCCGGCGCTCGGCGGACGCGAGACGCTGCTCCGGCTCGGCTCCGAGGCCGTCGTCGCTACGCCGATCGTCGTCTTCGACACGCTGATCGGCGCCCTCGCCCTGCACCGCCCGGAGCCCGGCCCCTGGGAGGAGGACGACGTGGCGCTCGTCGAGGCGGTCGCCCACGAACTCGGCCTCGCCGTCCACACCGCCCGCCTCCTCGACGAGAACGCGCGCCGGCTCCGCCAGCAGCTCTCCCTCCTGGAGGCCTCCCGAGCCGTTACGGCCGAGCTCCGGCTGGACACGGTGCTCCAGAGCCTCGTCGACGAGGTCGCCGAGCTGCTGGGCGGCGACGCGGCCGACTGCTACCTCGTCGACGAGCGCCGGGGCGTGCTCCGCTGTGCCGCCGTCCGCGGACTCCCCCCGGAGCTGGTCGGCTTCGAGTTCGACCAGCGGGCGGGTCTCTCCGGCCAGGCCGTCGGCAGCCGGCGGGTCGTCGTCGCCTCCCGATACGGGACGGTGGAGGACCCGGTGCCCCACGAGGCGTACGAGGAGTACGAGAGCGCCATCGTGGCCCCGATCGCGGCCGGGGACGAGGTGCTCGGCGTGCTCGGGGTCGGCTCCGGCAAGCCGGGCCGGTTCGACGACGCCGACGCAGACGTGATCGGAGCCTTCGCCGGGCTCGCCGCGCTCGCGCTCCGGAACGCGCACGCCTTCGAGGAGAGGTCACGCCAGGCGCGGATCCAGCGCGGCTTCTACCGGATCGCGAGCGTCCTCGGCCAGCCGCTCGCCCTCACCGGCACGCTCGACGCGGTAGCCCATGCAGCCGCCGACGCGCTGGGCGGATCATTCGCCGCCGTGCTGATGCCTCGCGGGCTGGGGCTGGTCCTCGCCGGCTCGCAGGGGCTCCCCGAGGAGCTGGACGCGGCCCTCCGGGGCGGCCCGGCCGCGCTCGACGAAACGCTAACGGCAGCTCTGGAGGACGACCGGCTGGTCGCCTCGGCCGACCTCGCCGTCGACGACCGCTTCGACGCGGGCTGGCGGGAGCTCGCCGCCCGGGCCGGTTGCCGCGCGCTCCTGGCCGTGCCGGTCCCGTCGGGCCGGGAGAACACCGGCGCGGGGCTCGTGCTCGTCGGCTTCGACGAGCTCCGGCGGCTGGACGACGACGACCTCGAGCTCGCCCGGCACCTGGCCGGCGCCGCCCGGGGCGCGCTCGAGCGGAGCGCGCTCTACGAGGAGGAGCGGGCCGCTCGCTCGCTCGCGCAGCAGCTCGCCCGCACGGGCTCGCTGCTGGCCACCGAGCTCGACCCCGCCGCCGTGCTCGAGGAGGTCGTCCGCCAGGCCCCGAGCCTCGTCGGCGCGGAGGCCTGCGCCATCCGGGTCGTGGAGGACGAGCACCTCGTCGTTACCGCCGTGGAGTCGGACCGCGACGACGACGGGCTCGTCGGCTCGCGCTCCTCCGTCGGCGTGAGGCTCTCCGGCGACGTCGTCCAGTCCCGGTCGCCGGTCGCAATCGCGGATGCGTCGGCCGACGAGCGCCTGCTCGAGGCCGACCCCTTGCTCCGGCTCGGCTACGTCGGCTTCCTCGGCGTCCCCTTGATCGCTCCCGAGGGCGCCGCCCACGGAGTGCTCTCGGTCTACTCGCGTCTGCCGCGGAGCTGGCGGGAGGACGAGATCGAGGCGCTGATGGCGCTCGCCGCGAATGCCTCCGCAGCGCTCTCCAACGCCGAGCTCTACCAGCGCGTGGCGGTCGAGCGGGAGCGGAGCTACGCGATCCTCGCCAACATCGCCGACGGGATCGTCGCCGTCGACCGTGAGGGCATGGTCGTCCTCTGGAACCGCTCCGCCGAGCAGATCACCGGTGTGCCGGCGCACGAGGCCGTCGGGCGAATGCCGCTCCAGGTGCTCGGCCGGCACCTGGAGTCCGAGGGCGACGTCCCCGCCGGCGACAGGCTCGTCCCGATCCTCCGGGGCGGGGAGGACGTGTGGCTTTCGTTGACCGAGGCGGTCATGCGCGACCCCGCGGGAGCGGTCGCGGGCCGCATCTTCGCGTTCCGCGACATCTCCTCGGAGCACCTCGTGGAACAGATGAAGTCCGACTTCGTCTCGACCGTCTCGCAGGAGATCAGGCGCCCGCTGACCTCGATCTACGGCTTCGCGGAGACGCTCCTCCGGCAGGACGTGCTGTTCGGCGAGGAGGAGCGTCGCGTGTTCCTCGGCTACATCGCGAGCGAGTCCGAGCGGCTGACCACCATCGTCGACGCGCTGCTCAACGTCGCCCGGCTCGACGCGGGCGATCTCCAGCTGACGATCGTCCCCACCGACGTCGGCGCCGTCGTCTCCGAGGTCGTCGACACGCTGCGCTCCGCCGAGGCCGGCCGGAACGGCCACAGTTTCGTCGTCGAGGCAGGCGAGGCGCTCACGGCCGAGGCCGATCCCGACCGACTGCGGCAGGTGCTCCAGAGCCTCATCGACAACGCCGTGAAGTTCTCGCCGGGCGGCGGCACGGTGACCGTGGCCGCCCGCCGGCGCGCGACGACCGTCGAGGTGACGGTGACGGACGAGGGGATCGGGATCCCGGCGGGCGAGCAGGTGCGGATCTTCCGGAAGTTCTACAAGGCCGACTCGGCCGCGGGCCGGGAGGGCCTGGGCGGAACCGGTCTCGGCCTCTTCATCGCGCGAGGGCTCGTGGCGGCGATGGGGGGTCGAATGTGGGTCGCGTCCCGCGAGGGCGAGGGCTCGCGCTTCGCGTTCGAGCTGCCGGCGGTCGGGGAACCGGCCGTGTCTGGTTCCGGGTCCGAGCGGGTAGGAGTCTCGACCAGCCCGTGAACGAACTGTGACGAGCGTCCTGGTCATCGACGACGAAGCGCCGATCCGGCTGCTCTGTCGCGTCAACCTCGAGGCGGAGGGGATGCGCGTGCTCGAGGCGGCGGACGGGCCCAGCGGCCTCGAGAAGGCGAGGAGCAAGCGGCCGGACGTGATCCTCCTCGACGTGATGATGCCGGGGCTCGACGGGTGGCGGGTCGCGGAGGAGCTGCTCGACGACCCCGAGACGCGCGAGATCCCGATCGTCTTCCTGACCGCCCGCGCGGAGTTCCGCGACCGCGCGCGCGGGCTCGACATCGGAGGCATCGACTACGTGACGAAGCCGTTCAACCCGGTGGAGCTCGCGCCGCTCGTGCGCGGGCTGCTCGACCGGCTCCAAGCGGGTGAGCGCGACGAGCTGCGGCGCGAGAAGATCTCCGATCTCCGCGCGCTGATGAACGCGGACTAGCGTCCGGCGAAGTCCGCGGTCACAAGGTGCCGGGTCAACGGGAAGTCTGAGCGAGGACGATCGCGGCCAGCACGATCGCCCCGCCTGCGAGCTGCTCGGGCCCGAGCGTCTCGCCGAGCCAGACCCAGGCGACCGCGGTCGCGGCGACGGGCTCGAGCATCGCGACGATCGCGACACGCGTCGCCGGCACGTGCCGCAGCGCCGTGACGATCAAGCCGAAGCTCGCGATCGTCCCGCCGACGACGACGAAGGCCACGAGCAGCCAGGCCGGGAGCGAGGTGCCGGCGAGGTTTCCGAGCAGCGAGGTTTCGGCGCCCAGGCGACCGAGGGGGAACTCCCACAGCGGCTGGACGGCGAACCAGAAGGCGGCGGCGAACAGGAAGCCGTAGCAGGCGACCGAGATCGGGTCGCGGCGGGCCACGGCGCGCTCCGCCATGAGCACGTAGAGCGCGTACGCGCCGGCAGCCCCGAGCGCGGCCGCGACGCCGACCCCGTCGAGCGCCAGCCCGCCGGCCCAGACCTGGACGATCAGGGAGAGCCCCGCGAGCGCGAGCGCCAGTGCGGCCCAGATTCGCCGGCGGACCGGCTCCCGCAGGACGTAGCGCGCCCAGAGCGCGACGAGCAGCGGCGCCAGATACTGGAGCAGCAGCGCGATCCCGATCGGCAGCCGGTCGATCGCCACGAAGTAGAGCCACTGGACGAACGCGACGCCGGTGACGCCGAAAACCGAGAGCGAGAGGAGCTCCCGGCGGCCGACCCGGAACGACCGCGGCCGGGTCACTGCGAGCACGAGCGCGAAGCCGAGAAAGGCGCCGGTCGAGCGGGCCTGGGTGAGCTCGACGGTCGAGAGGCCGGCCGACTCGAGCACCACCTTCGCGACCGTCCCGTTGACGGCGAAGAGGAGCGCGGCCGTCCAGACCATCGCGTAGCCCAGCGCGGGCCGGCGGACCCGCGGCTCCTCCGGGAGCTGGATCAGGGGCTCGGCCACCGTTCGGTTCTACACTGAGTTCGGCGGGACGTAGCTCAGCGTGGACAGAGCACCGCGTTTGGGTCGCGGAGGTCGCCGGTTCGACTCCGGCCGTCCCGACTAAGCGGCAACTTCGTCGGCCAGCCGCCGCGCTTCGATCCCGATCGTGCGCAGCAGGCCGCCGAGCGTGACCGTGAAGCCGACGAAGTGGAGGCCGGGAAGGGGCGTCGCCCCCGCCGGTCGTCCGCGCTCGTCGAGGACGCCGAGGTGCCCGACGAGCGGCTCCAGGTGGGGCCGGAAGCCCGTGCCGGCGACCACGGCGTCGGGCGCGAGCCGGGTCCCGTCCGCGAGCACGACCTCCGCGCCCTCGAACCGCTCGACCGCGGGCACGACGACGACGCGGCCCGAGCGCACGGCGTCGACGATCCCGACGTCGAGGATCGGGATCATCCACTTGCGCAGGAAGGTCGCGCCCGGGGGTTCCACCGGGATCGGCAGGCCGTAGGGCGCGAGGTTCGGGATCGTGTGCCGCCGCAGCCAGAGTGCGATCGGGTTCACCCAGCGGCGGGGGAGCTTCGTCATCGCGATCCCGACCACCTGGCTGGGGATCCCGAGCCGGTCCCGCCGCACGATGTGGGGCGGCGTCCGCACCGAGAGCCGCACGCCGGCCGCGCCGCCGCGCTCCAGGTCGACCGCGATCTCGGCAGCCGAGTTGCCGGCACCGACGACGAGCACGTCCCGCCCGCGGAACGGCTCGGCGTTCCGGTACTCGGACGAGTGGACGAGCAGGCCGGGGAACGATTCGCTGCCCGGCCAGTCCGGGACGACCGGCGAGTGGTTGTAGCCGCTCGCGACGACGACCCGGGCCGCCTCGAGCGGCCCCTCGCTCGTCTCCAGGCGCCAGCCGCCGTCCGCCCGCTCGACCCGGAGCGCCTCGACGCCGAGGCGCACGTCGAGGCGGTGGTGCTCGGCGTAGGCACGGAGGTAGTCGCAGACGCGGTCGCGCGGGACCCACTTCCCGTAGGCGCGCGGGATCCGGCGGCCGGGCAGCCCCGAGAGCCAGCGGACGGTGTGCAGGTGCAGGCACTCGTAGCGGCCGCGCCAGCTCCACCCGATCTCGGGCCCGCGCTCCAGCACGACCGGCTCGAGCCCGCGCCGCTTCAGCATCGCCGCGGCGGCGAGCCCCGCCGCCCCCCCCCCGATCACGATCGCGTCCACGTGCGGTTCTTACACCATATCGGCGGCCGGTCTCTCCACGTACCCGAGGAACCGGAAGAAGGCCCACACGAAGAGCGCGAAGA
>JACVRU010000056.1 GCA_014534295.1 Thermoleophilia bacterium
CGCGAGATACCGCGCCGTGGGGGCGACGGCGGACGACCCCCGCGCCTAACCGCATACGGATCGGGCGCGACAGGCTTCGCCGCTTCCAAACAGCGTCGTCGCCGTTTGGCTGAAAGACGACGGGTTTACGCCGCCTCGACCCCGAGCACCGGATCGCCCTCCGGCTCGACTCCGACGACCCGGTTCACCTACTCGATCCGGGCCACGCCGTAGCGCAGGGCCTGATGGCGAAAGCGACGCGCCACCTAGAGCTCGATCGTCGGCAGGTCTAGCTCGTTCGCCCGTTCCATAGCCGCGAGCGCGATGGCTAAATCCTGGATCGCCAAGCCGGTGCTATCGAAGATCGTGATGTCATCCGGCGACTGACGCCCGGCCGCCGTCCCCGCCAATACGTCTCCCAGCTGCGTCACGTCATCGCGCGTGATCTTGCCGGCCTCGACCGCGTGAGCCAGCTCGCCGTTGTGGCTGGCCTGCTCCCAGTCGTCGCAGAAGACGCGGACGCGGCCGAGCTCCTCGGCGGCGATCTCCGCCTTGCCGGGCCCGTCGGCGCCCATCAGGCTCACGTGCTGGCCCGGGCGGACTGATCCGGCCCCGAACAGCACGTCGCGGCCGGGCGTCACGGTGGCGACGAGGTCCGCGCCGAGCGCCTGCTGGAAGCTCGGGGCGACCGCGCAGCCGAGCTCCTCCGCGGCCGCCCCTGCCCGTCTCTCGTCGACGTCCCACAGCCAGGGCACGCGGCCGCGCGCTGCGAAGGTCCTCGCGGCCGCCCGCCCGTTCACGCCGGCGCCGATCACCGCGGCCGTCTCCGCGTCGGCCCGGCCGATCGTCTCCGCCGCCAGCACAGCGGCCGCGCCGGTGCGCAGGGCGGTCACCGCCGCCGCATCGAGCACGGCGACCGGTGCGCCGTTCGAGGCGTCCGACAGGAGCACGACGCCCATCACGGTCGGCAGTCCCAGCTCCGGGTTGCCGGGGAACGAGGTGACCCACTTCAGCAACGCGTGGCCCCCGCCGAGCGCCGGCATGGCGCGGAAGTCTCCGGCGGGATGTGCGGGGACGTAGACCTTCGGGGGCATCGTCCATTCGCCGCGCGCATAGGCGACGAAGGCGCCGCGCACGGCCTCGACCGCCCGCTCGGGCGACAGGGCCTGCTCGACGGCGGACCCGCTCAGGAACGGGAGGCGCACCGGCGTGGAGCCTAGTCCAGCGGCTCGGCGAGGTAGCGCTGGAGCGTGGGGGCGACCGCGGCCGCCACCGTCTCGGCCGGCGCGGACGCGAGCGGCTCGATGCCGACCACGTAGCGCGCCATGATCAGGCCGACGACCTGCGACCCCGCGAGGTTCGCCCGCAGCGCGGCGTCCTCCGAGCCGAGCGCTTCCGCGAGCGGCAGCATCAGCTCCAGGGTGAGCTGCTCGCGCATGAGCTTCGCGGCGGCGGGCTCGGAGACGGCGGCACGGACGACGGCGGTGATGCGCGCGCGCTCGCGGGGATCCGCGAGTCGGTCGAGGACGAAGCGGGTGAGCCGCAACCCGGCGGAGGCGCGGTCGCCCTCGGCGAGGCGGGCGAGCACCTCCTGGGGCGGAACGGGCAGACCCGCGACGGAGAGGAAGAGCCGCTCCTTGCTGCCGAAGTAGTGGAGCACGAGCGCGGGGTCGACTCCCGCCTCCGCCGCGATCGCCCGCAGGGTGACGCGGTCGTAGCCCCCGCCCCCGAAGAGCCGGCGGGCGGCCTCGGCGATCGCGTCGCGCGTACCGCCGTCGCCGCGGCGCCGCCCGCGCCGCTTTCCGCTTGCGGCCTCCCTAGCCATCCCACATAATTCTACGTGTGTTGAATTACGCCGTGGAGGTGCGGGATCTGCAGGTCGTCCGGGGCGGGAACCTGGTGCTGCCCGGAATCTCGCTCCGCGTGCCCGCGGGCTCTGTCACCGGCCTCCTCGGCCCCAGCGGCAGCGGCAAGACGACGCTGCTGCGGGCGATCGTCGGCGTGCAGGCGGTCGCCGGTGGGGAGGTGAGGGCGCTCGGGCGGCCCGCCGGGACGCCCGAGCTCAGAAAACGCGTCGGGTACGTGACCCAGGCTCCCTCCGTCTACGCCGACCTCACGGTCCGCGAGAACCTGAGCTACTTCGCGCGCGTACTCGACGCCGCCACGGGGCGCGTCGGCGCCGCGATCGAGGCCGTCGACCTCGGCGAGCAGGCGGACCAGCCGGTCGGGACGCTCTCCGGCGGCGAGCGCTCCCGCGCGTCCCTGGCGACCGCGCTGCTCGGCGAGCCCGAGCTGCTCGTCCTCGACGAGCCCACCGTCGGCCTCGACCCCGTTCTGCGCCGAGACCTCTGGAACCTCTTCCGCCGGCTCGCGGCCGCCGGCTCCACGCTGCTCGTCTCGAGCCACGTCATGGACGAGGCGGACCGCTGCGACGAGCTCGTCCTGCTCCGCGAAGGCAGGGTCGTCGCCGAGGCGACGCCGGCCGACCTGCGCGCGCGAACCGGCGCCGACCGCCTCGACGACGCCTTCCTGCGGCTGGTCGAGTCGTGACCGCGACGGCCCTCCGCGTCCGGGCGCAGCTGCGCCGCGACCCGCGGACGGTGGCGCTGCTGGTCGGCGCGCCGCTGCTGCTGATCACGCTGCTCAAGTACGTGCTGGCCGAGCGGCCGGAGACGTTCGACCGCGTGGGCGGGCCCATGCTCGGGCTGTTCCCGTTCGTGACCATGTTCCTGGTCACCTCGATCACGATGCTGCGGGAGCGGGTGACGGGGACGCTGGAGCGCCTGATGTCGCTGCCGCTGGCGAAGTTCGACCTGCTCGCCGGTTACGGCCTCGCTTTCGCGCTCGTCGCGGCGGTCCAGGCGTCGATCGTCGCCGGCGTGGCCCTGCTCGCGCTCGGGCTCGACCTCGAGGGTGCCGCCTGGCTCGTCGTCCTGCTCGCGATCGCGAACGCCGTCCTCGGGATGGCCCTGGGGCTGTTCGCCAGCGCCTTCGCACGCACCGAGTTCCAGGCCGTCCAGTTCATGCCGGCCTTCATCCTCCCGCAGATCCTGCTCTGCGGCCTCTTCGCCCCGCGCGAGCAGATGGCCGGGTGGCTGGAGGCGATCTCGTACGCGCTCCCGCTCACGTACGCGTACGACGCGCTCGCGATCGTCGCGCGAGGCGCCGAGCTCGGCGGGACGTTCGCTCGCGACGTCGGCGTCGTCGTCGCGGTGACGCTGCTCGCGCTCGCCCTCGGCGCGGCGACCCTGCGCCGCCGCACGCCCTAGACCTAGACCGCCTTGACGGCCGCGATCAGGCCCTCGACCGCGGCCTTCGCGTCCGCGAACAGCATCGACGTCTTCGGGTCGTAGAAGAGGGGGTTGTCGATCCCGGCGAATCCCGGCGACATCGAGCGCTTGATGACGACGACGTTCGCCGAGCGGTCGACGTCGAGGATCGGCATCCCGTAGATCGGGCTGCCCTGCTGGTTGCGGGCCGCCGGGTTGACGACGTCGTTCGCGCCGACGATCACGGCCACGTCCGTCTGGGCGAACTCCGGATTGATCTGATCCATCTCGTACAGCTGGTCGTACGGGACGTTGGCTTCCGCGAGGAGGACGTTCATGTGGCCGGGCATGCGGCCGGCGACGGGATGGATCGCGTAGCGGACGTCGACCCCCCGGTCCTGCAGCATGTCCGCGAGCGCCCGCACGTCGTGCTGCGCCTGCGCGACCGCGAGCCCGTAGCCTGGGACGAAGACGACGCGGCGCGCGTAGGCGAGCATGACGGCCACGTCCTCCGCAGTGGTCGCGCGTACCGACCCGTCCCCGGGCCCCGCGACGGCGGGCCCCCCGGCCAGCTGGCCGAAGGCGCCGAAGAGGACGTTGGCGATGCTGCGGTTCATCGCGCGGCCCATCAGGATCGAGAGCAGCGTGCCCGAGGCGCCGACGAGCGTGCCGCCGATGATCAGGGCGTTGTTGGAGAGGATGAACCCGGTCGTGACGCCGCCGAGGCCGGAGAACGCGTTCAGCAGCGCGATCACGACCGGCATGTCCGCCCCGCCGATCGGGATCACGAGCAGCACCCCGAAGATGAAGGAGACGAGCAGCGTTGCCGAGAGCAGGAGCTTGCTCTCCTGGACGGCTGCGACCGCCGCGAGGGCGAGCGCCCCCGCGAAGATCCCCGCGTTGACGAGCTGCTGGCCGCGGAAGACGATCGGGCGGCCGGGCATGACCTCCTGGAGCTTCGCCCACGCGACGAGGCTGCCCGAGAACGTCAGCGGGCCGAGCAGGGCCGCGAAGATCGCCGCGACGACCGTGTCGGCGGGCGCGCGGCCTTCCGCGCCTGCCAGCCGGAAGAACTCTGCCGTCGCCACGAGCGCCGCCGCGCCGCCGCCGAGGCCGTTCAGGAGCGCGACCATCTGCGGCATCGCCGTCATCTTCACGAGGCGGGCCGCAGGCACGCCCAGGACGCCGCCGATCGCGAGCCCCGCGGCGACGAAGAGGTAGTCGTCGATGTCCGCGAGAGTCAGCGTGAAGCCGACCGCGATCGCCATCCCCGCGGCGGAGATCCAGTTGCCGCGGCGGGCCGTGCGCGGCGAGGAGAGCATCCGGATCCCGACGATGAAGCAGACGGCGGCCGCGGCGTAGGCCGTGAAGACCACGTTCTGAGACAGGGCGAACCCGACCGTCATTCGTCCGGGCGCCGCTTGAACATCTCGAGCATCCGGTCGGTGACGAGGAAGCCGCCGACGACGTTGATCGACGCGAAGACGAGCGCGAGGAAGGCGAGCGAGCGCTCGAGCGTTCCCTCCGCGGCGCCGCCGACGAGGATCGCGCCCACGACGATGATCCCTGAGATCGCGTTCGTCCCCGACATCAGCGGCGTGTGGAGGAGGGTCGGGACGCGCCCGATCAGCTCGAAGCCCAGGAAGACGGCAAGGACGAAGATGGTCACGCTCGCGATCAGGATCACGCGCTCACCCGCTCGCGCGTCACGCACGCCGCCGCCGTGATCTCGTCCTCGAAGTCCAGCTCGAGCTGCCCATCCGGCGCCAGGTGCTCGAGGAGCGCGGTGACGTTGCGGGAGTAGAGGCGGCTCGCGTCGACGGGCATCGAGGCCGGCAGGTTCGCCGGGCCGAGGATCGCCACCCCGTGCTCGACGCAGTCGACGCCGGCCTGTGTCAGCTCGCAGTTGCCGCCCGCGACCGCGGCGAGGTCGACGATCACCGACCCGGGCTGCATCGCCTCGACCGCGCTCGCCGGGATCAGGCGGGGGGCGGGCCGTCCCGGGACGAGCGCCGTGGTGATCACGACGTCGAACTCGGGCAGCCGCCGCTCGAGCTCCTCCTGCTGGCGCGCCATCTCGTCGGGCGTGAGCTCGCGCGCGTAGCCGCCCTCGCCCTCCTCGCCGACGACGCCGAGGTCGAGAAAGGTCGCCCCGAGGCTCTCGACCTGCTCGCGTACGACGGGGCGGACGTCGAAGCCGAAGGTCTGCGCCCCGAGCCGGCGCGCGGTCGCGATCGCCTGGAGGCCGGCGACGCCGGCGCCGAGCACGAGCACCTTCGCCGGCCGGATCGTCCCGGCGGCCGTCGTCAGCATCGGCAGGAAGCGCGGCAGCCGCTCGGCGGCGAGCAGGACGGCCTTGTAGCCGGCGACGGTCGCCTGCGACGAGAGCGCGTCCATCGGCTGGGCGCGCGTGATTCGCGGAATCGACTCGAGCGCGAACGCCGTCACGCCCCGGGCGGCGAGCCGCTCGATCGCCTCGGAGTCGGTGAGCGGCTGGAGGAGGCCGACGAGCACCTGGCCCTCCCGGAGTCGGTCCGGGTCGGGCCGGTTGACGGCCACCACGAGGTCGACGCCGAAGGGGTCGCCGACGCGCGCGCCGGCGGCCTCGTAGTCGGCGTCCTCGAAGGACGCCTCCGCGCCCGCACCGGACTCGACGACGACCTCGTGCCCCTTGTCGAACAGCTTCTGCACGGCGTCCGGCACCAGCGCGACCCGGCGCTCTCCGGGAGCGGTCTCCTTCGGGACGCCGACCCTCACGCGGATGAGTCTAAGCCAGCCTCTTAGAGCGAGGCCCAGACGTCGAGCTTCGCCCGCACGCGCGAGCTCACCTCGTCGGTGAACTCGGTCGTCGACGCGTGGCCGGAGAGGTCGGCCGTCCGGATGCCCTGGGCGACCGCCTCGAGACAGGCCTCGCGCACGGCCCGCGCCGCCCGCTGCGCCTCGTCGTTGTCGCCGTGCGCGAGCAGCGCGGCGGCCGCGAGGATCATCGCCATCGGGTTGGCGACGTTCTTCCCCTTCAGGGAGGGCGCCGTCCCGTGAGCTGCCTCGGCCATCAGCGCCCGTGGCGCGTAGTCCTCGTCGAAGGCGATCAGGAGCGACTCCGAGCCGGCGATCGAGCCGAACAGCGGCAGGACGAGGTCGGAGAGGATGTCCCCGTCGCGGTTCAGGGCCGGGATCACGAGCGGCTCGCCGGAGGCCGCGACGAGCAGCGCGAAGGTCGCGTCGATCAGCTGCGGCTCGTAGACGACGTCCTCGTGCCGGGCGGCGGCGGCGTCCATCTCCTCCTTCAGCATCCCTTCGTAGACCGGGCTGACCGTGTACTTCGGCCCGCCGAAGACCTTCGCGCCGGTGCGCTCGGCGAGCCGGAAGGAGTACTCGGCGACGGCGCGGCAGATCCGCCGCTCGATGCGCTCCGTCCGCAGGGCGACCTCGTCGTCGCCCTCGCCCTCGCGCCACTCCTTCGCGCCGTACGCGTCGCCGACGGCCATGCGGACGATGGAGATCGGCGCGTGCACGCCCCCGAGCGGGACGACTCCGGGAATCCGGCGGCCCGTCCGGACGATCACCTTGCCGCCGATCTCCTCGCGCAGGATCCGGTTCGGCGAGCCGACGTCGTCCGCGCCCTCCGGGGTGATCGTCGCCGCCTTCAGGCCCATGCCGACCTCGCGGATCGCGGCGGCCGCCTCGTAGACGACCGCGTTCGCGGTGGCGCGCCGGTTCTCGAGCGAGAGGTCGTAGCGGAGGAACTCGAGCTCGACTCCGACCACGTCCGGCGCGAGGACCCGCAGCGCTTCGTCCAGCAGCTCCTGGCCCGTGTCGTCGCCCTCGAGCACGACGATGGTTTTGGCATCCACGTCCGGGAGGATAAAGGGGCGCAGATGCCGCGCCGGGGAGGCTGGAGGAGGCTGGGGTCGCGTGGGCGCTTCCGCTATGTCGACGCGCGCGGGAACCGGATCCGGGATCCGGAGCGGCTCGCGCGCATCGAGGCGCTCGCGATCCCGCCGGCGTGGCGCGAGGTCTGGATCTCCCCGAGCCCGGGCGCGAAGGTCCAGGCGACGGGGGTCGACGCCGCGGGCCGAAAGCAGTACCTGTACCACGAGCAGTTCCGCGCGGCCCAGGAGCAGGCGAAGTACGAGAGCCTGATCCGCTTCGGGGAGCGCCTGCCGGGGCTGCGCGTGGCGATGGCGTCCCACATGGAGCTGGAGTGGCTCGATCCCAACCGCGTCAGCGCCGTCGCGGTGCGGCTGATCAACCACGCGTGGTTCCGGGTCGGCTCGGACCGGTACGCGAGGCACGCGCGGACGTTCGGGATCACGACGCTGCGCAAGCGGCACGTGTCGGTGCGCGGGCACGAGATCACGTTCCGCTTCCGCGGCAAAGGCCGCGCCCAGGTCCACCGGACGGTCGCGGACGACGAGCTCGCCGGCGACATCCGCCACCTGCTGCGGCTCGACGGCGGCACGCGCCTCTTCCGCTACCGGCAGAACGGCGGGCTCTCCAGCCTGACCGGCGCGCGCCTGAACGACTACATCGGGACGCATCTCGCGGAGGAATTCACTGCCAAGGACTTCCGCACCTGGGGCGGGACCCTGCTCGCCGCTATCGGGCTCGCGGAGCGCGGCGTGGCGGAGACGGAGACCGATGCGAAGCGGACAATCGCCGCCGTGATGCGCTCGGTCGGCGAGCAGCTCGGGAACACGCCCGCGGTCTGCCGCGCCTCGTACGTCAGCCCGGCGGTGATCGACCAGTATCTCGAGGGGCGCACGCTCGAGGATTTCCGCCCCCGGCATTTACGGGTGCTGGGAGCGCGCGATATCGGGCTCGATGTCGAGGAGCGGGCGCTGCTCTCCCTGTTGAGATCGGCACGAATTCGGCAGTCGCGACTTGCGGCGTAGTTACAGGGATGGATTTAATGCGTAACGACAATCCCGCGAAGGAGGAAGCCTTGGCTCGCAAGACCGTTCTCGTCTCCGACATGTCCGGCAAGGAGATCCCGGAGGGAAAGGGCGCCACGATTCGGATCACGTATCGCGACGCCCGCAAGGGTGTCCGCGAGCTCGACGTGACCGACGAGGAGGCGGAGGGGCTGGCCGCCAAGGGTCGCAGCGTCGCGCGGCGCGGACGACGTCCCAAGTCGGCTCAGACCTGACCGCGCCGGCGCCGGCCCGGCGCAGCACTTTTTCGCGCACTTTGCGGCTCCGCGGCTAGGGACCGTCAAGACCCCTCACTACCATGGGTCGGATGGGTCTGACCCTCGTCGCGGGACCCGCGAACGCGGGCAAGGTTGCGCTCCTCCTGGAGCGGTATCTGGCCGCGCTCGACCGCCGGCCGGTGCTCATCGTGCCGAACCGGTCGGACGTCGAGCGGGTCGAGCGCGACCTCCTCGGGCGCGACCCGTGCCTCTTGGGCGGCTGGATCGGGACCTTCGACGACCTCTTCGAGACCCTCGCCGGGGACGGACTCAGCGTGCTCCCGGACTCCCAGCGCGCGCTTCTGCTCCGGCGAACGGTCGCGGCCGCTCAGCTGAACGGCCTCGGCGCCTCGGCCCGCTTCGGGGGGTTCGCGGAAGCGCTGGCCGACGCGATCCGCGACCTCGAGAGCGGGCTGGTCGATCCCGGAGACCATGACGGTCGGCTCGCGGACCTGCACGGCGCGTACCGCGGCGAGCTCGAGCGCCGGGGCATCCGGGACCGCGACCTCCTGCGGCGCCACGCGGCCGAGCGCCTCGCGGGCGAGCTGGCCGCCTGGGACGGGCGCCCGGTGTTCGCCTACGGCTTCGAGGACCTGACCGCCGCGCAGTGGCGGCTGCTCGAGGCGCTCGCCGGCCGCACGGACCTGGCGGTCTCGATCCCGTACGAGCCCGGGCGGCCCGCGTTCGCGGCGCTCGAGCGGACGGCGAACGCCCTCGCCGCGCTCGCGACCGACCACGTGACGATGGGCCCCGCCTACGCGGAGGTCGCGCAGCCTGCGCTCGTCCATCTGGAGCGGACGCTGTTCGCCGACGCGCCGCCGCCGTCCCCGCCGCCGCTCGAGGGCGCCGTCCGCTGGCTCGAGGGCGCCGGGCGGCGAGGCACCGCGGAGCTGGTCGGCGAGGAGATCCTGGCGCTCCTGCGCGCAGGGACGGCGCCGGAGCAGGTGCTCGTGGTCTGCCCCGGCCTGGAGCGCTGGCGCGGCCCGCTGGAGACCGCCTTCGGCACGCTCGGGATCCCGTACGCGCTCGAGGCGCGGCTGCGGCTCGGCCAGACGGCGCTCGGCCACGCCTTCCTCGCGCTGCTCCGCTACGCGTGGATCGAGCGGACCCGCGGCGGGCTGTTCGCGTTCCTCCGCTCGCCGTATTCGGGGCTCGCGCGGGCGCACGCGGACTTCCTCGAGGGGAGGCTCCGCGGCCGCGCCGTGCGGGCGGAGCGGGTCGAGGCGGAGGCGGTCGAGCTGCGCGGCGGCCCCTTCCCGCTGCTCGAGGGCCTGCGCTCTGCGCCGTCGACGCTCGCGGGCGCGCGCGAGTTGGCTGCGGCGATGGCCCGTGCCGCGCACGGGCTCGGCGGCGCGCAGCCCGGGCCGCGGACAGTGGCGGACCTGCGTGCGTACGAGGCGATCGCCCAGCTGCTCGACGAGCTCGAGGAGTGGGGAGAGGATGCCTCGCCCGAGGAGATACTCCACGCGCTCGAGCGCGCCCGCCTCCGGCTCGACTCCATCGGCGAGCCGGGACGCGTGCAGGTCGTCGAGCTCGACCGCTCTCGGACCCGGCTTGCGGAGGTGGTCTTCGTCCTCGGGCTCGAGGGCGGCAGCCTGCCGCGGCGCGGCTCTCCCTCGCCGTTCCTCGACGACGAGCAGCGCCGCCGCCTGGGCCTCGTCCGCCCCGACCCGGTCGCGCGGGACCGCTACCTGCTCTACACCGCGTGCACGCGCACGACGAGGCGGCTGACGCTCGTCCGGGAGGCCGCCGGCGACGACGGCTCTCCCCGCGACGCGAGCCCGTTCTGGGACGAGACTCGCGCGCTCTTCGACCCCGAGGACGTCGCGCGCTGGACCGCGCGCCGCCGCCTCTCCGCGCTCACGCGGCCGCTCGAGGCCGCGCCGACGGAGCGCGAGCGGCTCCGCGCCGTGGCCGCGCTCGCGTCCTCGGATCCGGACGAGGCCACGTCGATCGCGCTCGCGA
>JACVRU010000020.1 GCA_014534295.1 Thermoleophilia bacterium
CCCCCAGCAGGATGCCGAGCAGGTCGCCCGTGTCGTCCGCGTAGCGGTGCTTGAGCCACTTCGTCGCCGGCAACGTCGACCTCGGGGCCGCGGGCTGGCTGCTGCTCGGCTCGGTCCCCGGCGTGCTGATCGGGAGCCAGTTCACGGTGCGGCTGCCCGACCGCGCCCTCCGCGTCGCTCTCGCGAGCGTGCTCGTCGCCAGCGGCGCGAAGCTGCTCGAGGTGCCCGCGGCCAACGCGGTCGTGATCGCCGTCCTCGTGGCCGGAGCGGTGGGCGTCTTGTGGACGATCCGCTCCGGACGGCGCCCGGCCGGGGACCAGACCGTCCGAATCTAGTATTCGCGGGCCGTGCCGCGCCCCGCCTCGGCTCTCCTCGTCGCCGGCCTGCTCGTGGCCACGGCAGCGGCGTTCGCGGTGACGGAGCGGCTCAAGCTCGTGCGCAGCCCGATCTTCCAGACGCAGCTCGACCGCCGCGTGTTCTCGCCGGTCTGCGGGTGCGAGTCGGACACGGTCGAGCTCGGGTTTCGGCTGCGGAGCGCGGACCGCCTGACGATCACCGTCGTCGACGCGGGCGGCAGCACGGTGAGCACGCTGGTCCGCGGCGAGCGGCGGGCCGCCGGGCCGGTGGTCGTCCGCTGGGACGGGCGCGGCGACGACGGCAGCGTCGTCCCCGAAGGCACGTACAAGCCGCGGGTCCACCTCGCCGGCCAGCACCGGACGATCGAGCTCCCCAACCCGACGCGTGTCGACACCGCGCCGCCCACCGTGCTCGAGCTCACGGCCGAGCCGCGCCGGTTCTCGCCGGACGGGGACGGGCGCCGCGACAAGGTCGCCGTCCGCTTCCGGCTCGGCGAGGAGGGCCGGGCCGAGCTCTACGTCGGCGGCGAGCTCCGCGTCACCCAGAGGCGCCGGCTGGCCGCCGGGAAGCTCGACTGGCACGGCCTGCGCGGGGAGCGCGGCCTGCCGGCGGGCGTCTACGAGCTCTCGCTCGTCGGCGTCGACCGGGCCGGCAACCGCAGCCGGCCGGGCGGCCCCGTCGCGGTCACCATCCGCTACGTCGAGCTGTCCCGGCGCGTGATCACCGTCCGGGCCGGGCGGCGCTTCAGCGTCCGCGTGGCGACCGATGCCGAGTCGTTCTCCTGGCGGCTCGGGCGGGCGGGCGGGCGGGCCCTGCCGGGTGTCCTCGTCGTCCGCGCCCCGCAGCGTCCCGGCCGCTATGCCCTCGTCGTCGAGGCGAACGACCGCCGGGCGCGCGCGAACGTGACCGTCGAGGCGGCCCGTGCCCGTTGAGCTGGCCCGGGTCGCGGGCGTGGTCGCCGCGGCCGGGCTGGGAGTGCTCCTTCTCGCGCCGTGGCGCTGGGCCAGGCTCGCCGGGCTGGCCGCCTGGGGGGCCGGCGCCGTCGGCCTGCTCGCCTACCTCGAACCGATCACCGGCACGGTCCGGCTCACGGCGGCGGCGGCCGGGCTCGCCCTGGCCTCGGCCGCACTGGCCGCGGTCTTCCTCCGCTGGCCGTGGCTCGTCGCGCTCGGAGCCCTCGCCCTGGCACCGGCTCGGATCCCGCTCGACCTGGGCGGGGAGCAGGCGAAGCTGCTCGTGCCGCTCTACGTCGTCATCGCCGGCGCCTCGCTGGCGCTCGCCTGGCAGCTCTCGCTCGGGGACGGCCGGGCCCGTGAGCTCGGCCCGCTGGCGTGGCCAGTCGCGGCGCTGGTCACCTGGTTCGGGCTGACGCTCGCCTGGAGCGACGACGTGCGCGAGGGCGCCGTCTCGCTCGTCGCGTTCTACCTGCCGTTCGGCCTGCTCGCCCTGGTGCTCGCGCGCCTGCCGTGGAGCCGCCGGTGGCTGACCGCGCTCGCGATCCAGCTCGCGACGATGGGGATCGTCTTCGCGGCGATCGGGATCTTCCAGTGGATCTCGCGGGACGTGTTCTGGAACCCGCGGGTGATCGTCGGCAACGCCTACGCGCCCTTCTACCGGGTCAACTCGGTGTTCTGGGACCCGTCGGTCTACGGCCGCTTCCTCGTCCTCGCGCTCCTGATGCTGCTCGTGGTCGTGCTCTTCGGGCGGTCGCTGCGCCTGTCCATCCTCGCCGTGCTCGCGATCGCGGCCGTCTGGACGGGGCTGGTCTTCTCCTTCTCGCAGTCCAGCTTCGGCGCGTTGATCGCAGGCGTGCTCGCGCTCGGCGCGATCGCCTGGGGCCGCAAGGCGGTCCTCGCACTCGCCGTCGTCGCCGCCGTGCTGCTGGCGGTCGGCTTCGCCGCCGAGTCGGTCCGCTCGGAGCTCCGGCGGGACGTCGATCGGGTGACGAGCGGCCGCTACGACCTCGTCCGGAACGGGGTCCGCATCGCCGCCGACCGCCCGGCCTCGGGCGTTGGCCTGGGCAGCTTCGAGGTCGCCTACGCCGAGCACACCGGTTTGACCGGGGACGAGCCGAGGCAGGCGGCGTCCCACACGACGCCCGTCACCGTCGCGGCCGAGACGGGCCTGCCCGGCCTGCTGCTGTTCGCCTGGCTCGTCGCGGTGCCGCTCGTGCTGGGCTTCCGGCGCGCCTCACGGAGCTTCGCGGGCCGCGTGTCGCTTATCGTCGCCCTCGCCGTGCTCGCGATCGGCGTCCACAGCCTCTTCTACAGCGCCTTCTTCGAGGACCCGATGACCTGGGGCGCGCTCGGCCTCTCCGCGCTCGTCGCCGCCTGGCGAGGTGACGGGAGGTGACCTCGGGCTGGAAACGCGCGCTCGTGCTCGCGCCGCACACGGACGACGGGGAGTTCGGCTGCGGTGGGACGATGGCGCGGCTCGTCGAGGAGGGGGCCGAGGTGCGCTACGTCGCGTTCTCGATCGCGACCCGCTCGCTGCCCGACGGGTTCGCCCCGGACACGCTCGCGGGCGAGGTGCGCGAGGCGACCGCGGAGCTCCGCATTCCCGAGGCGCAGCTGACGGTGCACGACTTCGACGTGCGCACCTTCCCGGCGCGCCGTCAGGACATCCTCGAGCTGCTGATCGCGCTCTGGGAGGAGTGGCCGCCGGACGTCGTCTTCCAGCCCAGCCTGCACGACGTCCACCAGGACCACCAGGTGATCGCCGCCGAGGGGCTGCGGGCCTTCAAGCGGACGACGATCCTCGGCTACGAGATTCCCTGGAACAACTACGACTTCGCCTACCAGGCGTACGTCGCGCTCGAGCGCCGGCACCTCGAGCGGAAGGCGGCCGCGCTCGCCCGCTACGCCTCGCAGCAGCACCGGCGCTACTCCGACCCCGAGTACATGTGGAGCCTCGCGCGCACGCACGGGATCAACGTCAATCGCGAGTACGCGGAGGTGTTCGAGGTCTACCGAGTCGTGGCGTAGGGTTCGCGCGTGGAGCCCGAGCAGCACCCGATCCGGCTGGTCGTCGCGGACGACCTGCGCCGGTCGCGGCTGACCGTCCTCTTCCGGCTCCTGCTCTCGCTGCCGCACCTCGTGTGGCTCTGGCTCTGGACACTCGTCGTGCTCTTGGCCGCCGTGGTCGCCTGGATCGCCGCGCTCTTCGCCGGGCGCCTGCCCGATCCGTTCCACCGGTTCCTGTCCGCGTACGTGCGCTACGGGACGCACGTGGCCGCGTACCTGTCGCTGGCCGCGAATCCCTTCCCCGGCTTCGTCGGCCGGCCGGGCTCCTTCCCGGTCGACCTCGAGGTGGCGGAGCCCGAGCGCCAGAACCGCTGGTCGATCTTCTTCCGGCCGATCCTCGGCATCCCGGCTCTTCTGCTCGCCGCCGCGTTCTCCGGAGGGAACGGCGGCGGTGGTGGGGGCGGGGCGATCGGCACGTCGGCGTTCCTCGGCTGGTTCGCGTCGCTCGTGCGGGGACGCATGCCGGGGGGCCTGCGCGGCCTGCTGGCCTACTCCATCCGGTACGTCGCCCAGACGTACGGCTACCTGCTCCTGCTCACCAGCCGCTATCCGGACGCGCACCCGGCCGCGCCCGTGCTCGAGCGGCCGCTCGACCATCCCATCCGGCTCGAGGCGCGGGAGGACCTCCGCCGCTCGCGCCTGACCGTCCTGTTCCGGCTGCTGCTCTACCTGCCTCACCTCGTCTGGCTGCTGCTCTGGGGGATTGCCGCCTTCCTGGCGGCGATCGCGAACTGGTTCGCGGCGCTCGTGCGCGGCCGGCCGGCGCCGCCGCTGCACCGCTTCCTCGCCGCCTACGTCCGCTACCTGACGCACACGTCGGCCTTCGTCTACCTGGTCGCGAACCCGTTCCCCGGCTTCACCGGCCGGCCGGGCACCTATCCGGTGGAGCTCCTGATCGCGGAACCGGAGCGCCAGAACCGGTGGGTGACCGGTTTCCGGCTGCTGCTGGCGCTGCCCGCGATCCTCCTGCTGTCGGCGCTCAACGCCGCCTTCGGGATCTCGGCGGCGCTCGCCTGGTTCCACTCGCTCGTGCTCGGGCGCACGCGCCCCGGGCTGCTCGGGCTTGGGGCGTATTCCCTCCGCTATGCCGGTCAGGTGTACGCCTACCTCCTCCTCCTGACCGTCCGCTATCCGCACAGTGCCCCGCCCGCTTAGCGGGTTCCTAGCCGTCCTCGCAGCGGGCGGCTGGCTTGCGGCGGCCTGGTATCTCTGGCAGACGAGCGTCCCGACCGGCCTCGACCTGCCCGATCTGGAGCCCTCGCGCTTCTTCAGTCGCGCGACGCTCGAGGAGGCGGACGACTACGGCCTCGTCCTCGACGTGCTCGCGGTCGGGGCGGCAGCGGCGCTCGTGGCCGTGCTCGCCGTCTACGCGGCGAAGGGGGCGGCCTTCGCGCGCGAGTCGGCGGCCGGCCGCATCGGCACCGGGATGCTGCTCGGGATGCTCGGCCTCGGTCTCGTCTGGCTCTTCCAGATCGGCTTCGGCGTGGCCCAGCTCTGGTGGCAGCGGCGGCATGGCCTCAGCCGCCAGGGCTACGTGGAGTGGCTGCTCGGGGACTGGTGGGCGCTCGGCGCCGAGTTCCTCTTCGTCTGCCTGGCGCTCGTGATCGTCATGGGGCTCGCCGGACCGCTCGGCGACCGGTGGTGGCTCGCGGCCGCGCCCGCGTTCGTCGGGCTCACGCTGCTGTTCGCCTTCCTGCTTCCGTACCTGCTCGCCGAGGCCACCGCCCGGCCGGACCCGCAGCTCGCCGCCGACGCGCGCCGGGTCGCCGCCACGCAGGGCGTGGAGAAGGTGCCGCTGCGGGTGCAGGAGGTGAGCGGCCACACGTCCCTGCCGAACGCGTACGCCGCCGGGCTCGGGCCGAGCCGGAAGGTCGTCCTCTGGGACACCCTCCTCGACGACCGGTTCAGCGACGAGGAGGTGCTCGTCGTCGTCGCCCACGAATACGGCCACCACGCGCAGCAGCACATCTGGAAGCTCGCGGGCTGGTTCGCGCTGTTCGCGTTCCCGGGGACGGCGATCGTGGCGCTCGCGACCCGGCGGCGGGGCGGGATGCGCAGGCCGGAGGCGGTGCCGCTCGGGCTGTTCCTCGTAGTCGTGCTCCAGCTCCTGGCGCAGCCGGTCTCCAACGAGTTCTCGCGCCGGCTCGAGGCCGAGGCGGACTGGCGGGCGTTGGAGGCGACCCGCGACCCCGAGGCCGCCGCAGGGCTGTTCGAGGAGTTCACGCGTCTCGCGCTGGAGGATCCGGAGCCGCCGGGCTGGGCCTACTTCTTCCAGGCGACGCATCCGAGCGTCATGGAGCGGATCGCCATGGCAGAAGCCTGGCGCGCTCGGCGGGAAGGTAGAAGCCGAGCGGGATGAGCGCGAGGGGGTAGGCGGCGACGAGCGCGAGCGCGACGAGGAGCGGGACCTCCGCCGCGCGCGCCAGCACGGTCAGCCCGACCGCGACGACGATCGCCGTGACCACGCGCCGCCACTGGTAGGGGACCGGGAAGACCGTCTGCGCGCGCCAGACCATCCCCGCGAACATGAGCGTGTAAGCGGCGACCGTGGCGAACGCGGCCCCCATGCGGCCGAAGGGCGGGATCAGGACGAGGTTGAGCGCCACGTTGAGGATCGCCGCGGCGCCCGTCACGGTCCAGTTGAGTCGGGTGGCGCGCACGCGGCCGACGCTGATCACGGCGACGGTGTAGCCGCCGAAGGCGGCGACGGAGAAGGCGAGCGGCGCGACGACGTCCTCCGCCGGGTAGAAGGACTCGGTCGTGAGCAGGCGCAGGAGCCAGGGGGCGAGGGCGCCGAGCGCGAGCGCGAGCCAGCAGGTGACGACGACGACGTAGGTCAATACGAAGCTGTACGTCCGCTTCGCCTCGCGGTCGTCCTCGATCGAGTAGGCGAACGCCGGCCAGCCCATCCGGAACGCCGTCAGGAGCAGCACCATCGCGGACGCGAGCCGCGAGCCGATCGAGTAGAGGCCGACCTCGTGCGTGTCGGCGAGCTTGACGAGGAAGAAGCGGTCGCTGAAGTTCGTCGCCCAGAGCGCGACGACCGACGGGACGAGCGGCAGGCCGTACCGGCTCATGCTGCGGTAGAGGGCCCGGTCGAAAGCGAAGCCGAGCACGCCGCGGCGGTGGACGAGCAGTCCGGCGTAGACGATCACCGTCCCGGTGAAGTTGCCGACGATCACGCCGAGCGGCCCCTGCTCGTAGACCACGACCAAGAGGACGGTGGCCGCGACGGTCAGGACGAGGTTCGCGAGTGTCGCGACGACGTAGGCGCCGGAACGCTTCTCGACGCGGAACATCGAGGTCATCTGCTCGTAGTTCATGGCCGCCCAGAGGCCGACGAAGGCGGCGGCCACGAGGTCGCGGTGCGCCGCGGTCCCGAACAGGAGGTGGGAGACCGTGCCGGCGAAGACGACGCCCGCGACGAGGACGCCGGTGGCGGCGCCCATGACGTACCAGAACGTGGTCAGGACCACCCGGCGCCGCCGGTCTTCGTCCGCCGAGTCGAAGTAGAAGCGGAAGAACGCGCTCTTCATCGCCTGGGCGACGAGCGCGGTCAGGACGGCGGCGAGCGCGACGAGGGTCTCGATCAGCCCGTAGTCGGCGGGCGTCAGGTAGCGCGTGTAGAGCGGCAGGAGCGCCACGCTGACCAGCCGCGCGACGAGGTTGCCGAGGCCGTAGAGCGCCGAGTGGCGCAGGAGCTCCTTCAGCCGCTCGAACATCAGCGCGCGAGCCTCCGAACCGCTTCCCGCGCGCGGCGGCGCAGCGTCGCCGGGTGGAGCTCTGCGCAGAGGACGGCGCTCGCGTGCGTGCCTGCGAAGCGCACGCCTACGCCCTCCGGGTCGAGGGCGGGCTCGGAGGCCCAGCCCTCCTGCGTGAGGACGTAGAGCTCGTGCTCGAAGACGAGGAAGCCGGCCTCCTCGAAGAGGGCGAGCCACTCGTCCGGCGGCAACTGGAGAAGCCAGTCGAGCTCCTCGCGCTCCCCGGTCGGGACGGAGAGGAGGGTGCGCCCGGCCACGCGCCGCAGCTCGCGGAGCGCGCCCAGCTGACCCTCCGGATCTCGCTCTCCCCCCAGGCCGTACGTGCGGTTGTCTCGCCCGACGTGCTCCAGCGTGGAGATGCAGATCGCAACGCCGAACTCCCGGTCGCGGAAGGGCAGCGAGCGCACGTCCGCCTCGACCCCGCGCAGCCCGGGGACGTCCGCCGATGCCAGGTCGACTCCGGCGAGCGCCGGCGCCCCGAGACGGAGGAGGGCGGCGAGGTAGGCGGGCTCGGCGAACGCGTAGCCGACGTCGAGCAGCGCCTCGCCCCGGTAGCGCGCGAGGCACCAGGGGATCTCGATCGGCCGCTCGTCGCCCGGCAGCGCTCGCAGGCCGCGCGGCCGCTCGCCGGCGGAGCGGGCCCAGCTCGCGAAGGCGATCGCGTCGTCGAGCGCGCGCACGCGGCGGAACTCCTCGACGCCGGCGAGCTCCGCGATCAACGTCGCACGAGAGAGGGTTCCGGCGGCGAGCTGCTCGAGGTCGCGGGCGAGCGCCTCTGGCTCGGGATCGCGCCGGAGCAGCAGGCGATAGGCGCGGACGACGAACTCCTCGTCGGCGGCAGCGTCGAGCTCGAGCTGCGCCGCGAGCCGCGGGTCGACCACTAAGCGGCGGCGGACGGGAGCAGCACCGCGACGCGGTTCCAGCGTTCGATTTGGCAGCCGTCGGTTCGGCTGAACCGCGCGGCGACCTTTCGGCCGCGGAAGGTGCCCGTGACCAGCGCCTGCTCAGGGCCACCGTAGATCTGGGTGCAGGCCACGTCCTTGGGCACCGGCCGGAACGGGTTGCTCAGCCGGGCGAGCCGGGCGCATGCGCGCACCCGGTTCGGATGAGTGCCGCCGACCGGGCCGCAGCGAAGCGTCCAGCGCACCTGCCCGCCTGCGTCGCTGCCCTGCGGCCAGGCCGTGACAGTCAGACGGGCCCACGGCTCGGCAGCCGCGGAGCCGTCGCCGCTGCCGCAGCCCACGACCGCGGCGAGGACGGCGATGGCGCCGAGCAGTCGCATGGCCGGAAGGATAGGAGATCGGGTCGGCGCTTGACGCATTAAGTAAGTAAGCGGTAACTTTATTTCATGGCGAGCACCAGAACGCGGCAGTCGGCCGACCAGCGGCGGGAGGCGGTGCTCGAGGCGGCGCTGCTCGAGTTCGCCGAACGGGGGCTGCACGGGGCCTCGGCGGACGAGATCGCGCGGCGCGCGGGCATCTCCCAGCCTTACCTGTTCCGGCTCTTCGGCACGAAGAAGGAGCTCTACGTCGCGTCCGTCGAGCGCTGCTGGGCGGAGATGCTCGCGCTGTTCGAGCGGGCCTCCGAGGGGCTCTCTGGCCAGGCGGCGCTGAAGGAGATGGGCTCCGCCTATCACGAGCTCCTGGCCGACCGGACGATGCTGCGGGCCCAGCTGCAGGCCTATGCGGCCTGCGACGACGCCGAAGTCCGCCGGGCCGTCCGGCGCGGCTTCGGCGAGATCATGGCCCACGTCGAGCGCGTGTCGGGCGCGCCGCCGGCCGAGATCACGCGCTGGTTCGCGATGGGAATGCTGCTGAACGTCGCCGCCGCCATGGACCTCCAGCACGCCCGCGAGCCGTGGGCCCGGCGGCTGCTCGAGGGCACCGAGAACTAGCGGTGCGCTAGGCGAAGAGGAGCCGGCGACCCTCTCGGAGGAACGGCGTCCGGTCGATCAGCGCCAGGACGTCCCCCGGAACGCAGGGGCCCTCCTCGGTCACGATCTCGTCGACGAGCGACGGCGGCGTGAGGTCGCGCAGGTCCGGCTCCTGCTCCACCTCCGGAGGCGGGCCGGGCGCAAGCTTCAGCAGCTCGCAGGCGACGAGGAGGGGGACGCCGGCGACCTGAGCGCCGTCCGCGAGGGGCCGCGTGCCGGTCTTGTTCGTGACCGACCCGTCCTCGTAGACCGTGTCCGCCCCGACGAGCACGAGCGACGCAGTCTCGAGCGCCTCGGAGACCCGGCCGTCCTCCACCAGCTCGGCCTCCACGCCCTCCGCGCGCAGCTCGTCCGCGAGCCTGCGTCCCTCCTCGAAGGGCGCCGAGACCGTGCAGAGGACCCGGGCGGGCGAGCCGTGGAGCACGGCCTCCCGCACCGTCGCGGAGAAGGAGTGGGTGAGCAGGGTCGCGTCCCGGAGCCGAGGCGCCACGTGGACGGCGATCGACGCCGCGGCGCGGTCGCGGCCGGCGATCAGGGCGCTCGCCTCCTCGGCGAGCAGCCGCCGGAGCTCGGCCGCGGGCAGGTGCGAGGCTGCGTGGCCGGAGGCGACGAGCCGCCCGACCGCCGACGCCACTGCCCCCTGGGCGGGGCGCGCGGAGGCGAGCTCGCGGCCCGCCTCGAGCAGGCGCCCGAGCAGCTCCTCGGCGGAATCCACCGGCTCGTCGAGCACCCCGAGCAGCGCCTCGACGGCCCGTCGCGCGAGCCAGCTTCCGCCGTGCGTGCGGTCCCGGCGGAGCTCCTCGACGGTCTCGGCGAGCTCGGCCACGCTCTGATTTTGACCGCCGGTACGCTTCGTCGCTGCAGATGGCGCAGATCGCCGAGTTCGCGGACGCCGATCCGGCCCCGGAGGTCTCCGTCGTCGTCACCGTCCTGGACGAGCAGGCGACGCTGGAAGAGCTCTACCGGCGCGCGGTCATAGCGCTCGAAGGGCGCTCCTTCGAGCTGATCTTCGTCGACGACGGCTCGCGCGACGGCAGCTTCGAGCTGCTCCGCGGGCTGAATGCGCGCGACCCCCGCGTCAGGGTCGTCCGATTCAAGCGGACGTTCGGCCAGCACCCGGCGATGCACGCCGGCTTCGCGCGCGCTCGCGGGGCGATCGTCGTGACGATGGACGCGGATCTGCAGAACGCCCCCGAGGACATCCCGCGGCTCGTCGAGGCCGTCGACGCCGGCGCCGACGTGGCGAGCGGCCGGCGCGCCGCTCGGCACGACTCCTGGGGGCGGACGTTCCCCTCCCGGCTCATCAACGGCATGCTGCGACGCTTCACGCAGGTCGACATCTCCGACTTCGGCTGCGCGTTCAACGCGTATCGGCGGAGCGCCGTCGAGCCGATGCTGGGCGCGATCGGCAGGCAGAAGTTCACCAAGGCGCTCGTCCTCTCGGGCGGCGCCAGCGTCGCAGAGGTCGACGTGGCCCACGCGGCGCGGGCGGGCCGGTCGCGCTACGGCCCACTGCGGCTGACGCGACTCGCGCTGCACGTGCTGGCGGGCTTCTGGCCTCAGCCGATCCAGTGGACGGGCGTGCTGCTCGGCATGCTGTGCACGGCGGCCGCGGCGACCGTGGCCGTGTGGGGGGCGGTCTACTGGGTCGCCCGGTCCGACTTCCCGGGGTCGCTGTTCCTCGCCGGGCTCGTGCTGCTCGTGCTCGGGATCCAGGGCTTCGTCCTCGCGCTCGTCGGCGAGTACCTCGGTCGCATCCAGCGGGAGGTGGAGGGCCGCCCGCTCTACTCGATCGAGCGCGAGCTCGGGTAGCGCCCGAGCCGGCTCGAGCCGCCAGGGCGCCCCACCAACCCTCCCCCCACCCTTTTCGGGTGGGGTCGAGGATACGCGCCCGCCGGGCGCGTCCGTGTGCCGACTTGGTGCCGATTCGGGAACCGGAGCTGGCGCTAGTGTTCGGCCTCGTGAGCTCGAAGCGCGTCCTCGTCACCGGTGGGGCGGGTTTCATCCCGTCCAACTTCATCCGCCACCTGCTCGCCAACACCCCCTACGAGGTGATCTCCCTCGACGCGCTCACCTACGCCGGGAACGTGGAGAACCTCGCCGATGTCATGTCCCACGAGCGCCTCTCCTTCGTCCACGGCGACATCCGCGACGCCGACCTCGTCCGCGACGTCGCCGCCGAGGTCGACGTGATCGTCAACGCCGCCGCCGAGTCGCACGTCGAGAAGTCGATCCTGGAGGGCGGCTCCGAGTTCGTCCGGACGAACGTCGAGGGCACTCAGATCCTCCTCGACGCGATCCGCGACGCGCCGGTCGAGCGGTTCATCCTCATCTCGTCGAGCGAGGTGTACGGGACTGCCGAGCGCGACCCGATGGACGAGGAGCACCCGCTCAACCCGCGCAGCCCTTACGCCGCGACGAAGGCCGGAGCCGACCGGCTTGCCTACGCGTACTGGGTCACGTACGAGCTCCCGATCGTGATCGTGCGCCCGTTCAACAACTACGGGCCGCGGCAGCATCCGGAGAAGGTCGTTCCGCGCTTCATCACCCAGGCGCTGGAGGGCCGGCCGCTGACGATCCACGGGGACGGGCACGCGAGCCGCGACTGGCTATACGTCGACGACGATGCCGAGGCGATCGAGGCGATCATCGAGACGCCGATCGACCGCGTCGCCGGTCAGGTGCTGAACGTCGCCACCGGTGTCGACATCTCCGTCGGGCGGATCGCCGAGCTCGTGCTCGACGTGCTCGGGAAGCCGTCGTCTCTGAAGACCCACGTGCCGGAGCGGCCGGGCCAGGTCGACCGGCACATCGGCTCGACGGAGAAGATCGAACGGCTCACGGGCTGGCGGGCACGGACATCGTTCGAGGAGGGTCTGGAGCGGACGGTGGCGTGGTACCGCGAGCACGCCTCGTGGTGGCGCGGCATCCTCGCCCCGGTGTGAGCCGGCGTCGCGTCCTCGTCCTCGGGGCCGGTCCCGCGCAGCTCGGGCTCCTCGCCGCGGCGCGGACGAGCGGCTGCTTCGTGATCGCCGCCGACCGCGATCCGGGCGCGCCCGGGTTCCGGTTCGCCGACCGGCGCGCGATCGTGTCCGCCGAGGACGAACCGGCGCTCGGCCAGCTCGCCGAGGCCGAGGAGGTGGACGGCGTGATCGCGCCCGGGATCGACTGGCCGGTGGCGATCGCCGCGAGGATCACGGCCCGCCTCGGGCTGCCGCATCCGCTCGCGCCGGAGACGGCCGTGCTGGCGACGTCCAAGCTCGAGCAGCGCGAGCACTTCCGCGAGGCGGGCGTGCCCCAGGTCGCCTGGGAGACGTGTCGCACGGTCGAGGAGGCGCGGGACGCCGCCGGCCGGCTCGGCTACCCGCTCGTCGTCAAGGCGCCCGACCGCCAGGGCCAGCGGGGCCTCGGCCTCGTCCGCGAGCCGGACGACCTCGATGGCGCGGCCGAGGAGGCCCTGCGCGTCTCGCGCAGCTCGCTCGCGATCCTCGAGCAGTACGCGCCCGGCCGCGAGCTGACCGTCAATGCCTTCTCGTTCCGCGGGCGCTTCGTGCCGCTGACCCTCACCGACCGGGAGGTCGCCGACCCGCCTGCGTTCGGGGTCGCGCTCGCGCACGTCTGGCCCAGCTCGCTCGAGCCCGCGGCGATCGGCGCCGCGGTGGACGCCGCCCGGGCCGCGGCGGCCGCGCTCGGCATCGAGGACGGTCCGACGTACACGCAGATCCTCGCCACGCCGGAGGGGCCGCGGGTCGTGGAGCTCGCGGCTCGGCTCGGCGGGGGGCACGACGCGGATCTCTGCCGGGCCGCGCTCGGCGTCGATCTGAACGGCCTCGCCCTCGCCTCCGCCTTCGGCGAGGAGATCGACGAGGCGGCGCTCGTCCCGCGGGCGCTCGCCGGCGGCGCGTGCGTGCGCTTCCTCGTCGCCCCGCCCGGCCCGCTCGCCGAGGTGCGCGGGGTCGACGAGGCCGAGGAGCTCGACGGGATCGAGCTCGTGCTCGTCTACCGGGAGCCGGGCTACATCCTCACGCCGCTCCGGCGCGGCTCCGACCGCGCGGGGGCGATCCTGGCAGTCGGCGACTCGCGGTCGGAGGCGCTCGCGCGGGCCGCCGCGGCGTCGGAGCTCGTCCGGTTCGAGATCGCCGACGCGGAAGCGCTTGTCTGAGCTCCGGCGGCGCCTCGGCGAGCTCCGCCGCCACCGACGGGCGTCGGGACGGCGAATTGTCGACTCGGTCGCGGAGTTCGCGGCCGCGTGTGGCCCCGGCGCCCAGGTGATCGAGCTGCCCGCGCCGGCCCCGAACGCACCGCCTCGGCCCCCACAACACCTCGAGCCAAGTCTCCAGCCCGTACTCGCAGAGCTGGCCGAGCCCTGGGAGCTGCGCGACGTCTGCGTCGCTGTTCTCCCGGGAGCGTGGCTCGAGACGCCCCATGGGGTCGTCGTCGCGCGGGACGGATCGGTGCTGGCCGCGAGCGCCTGGTCGACGGAGAACCTCGTCGCCACCGGCGTGCTCGAGCGGAGGCCGCGCAGGAAGCGCGCTCTGCCCGGGCGCCACGCCTCGCTGATCGCCCAGTTTCGCGGCTACTTCCATTGGCTGACCGAGGCGCTGCCGCGGATTGCGGCGCTGCGGCTGGTCGGGCTCGGGGACGTGCCGCTGATCGGGCCGGCCGCTCCAACGAGGTTGCACCACGAGTCGCTCGACCTGCTCGGGGTCACGCGCTGGACGCCGTACCGTGACGGCGCGGCGCCGGATGTCCTCGTCTGGCCGAGGCCGGTCGCGAGCACGGGACATCCGCCGCGCTGGGCGTGCCTCTGGCTTCGCGAGCAGTTGGCCGGCGGTGCGCGCCCCCGCGGGAACGGCCGCCTCTACATCAGCCGGCGGGACGCAGCCTCGCGCCGCGTGGCGAACGAGGACGAGGTGCTCGCACTGCTGCGCCGAGAGGGATTCGAAGCCGTGCAGCCGGAGCGGCTCAGCGTCGCCGAGCAGGCGCGGCTGTTCGCGGGCGCCGATGTCGTCGTCGCGCCCCACGGCGCCGGCAACGCGAACGTCCTCTTCTCCGACGGGGCGACGCTGATCGAGATCTTCGAGCCGGGGTTGGTGAACGGCTGCTACTACACGCTCAGCCAGGCGCTCGGCCACCCGTACTGGTACCTCATGGGCGGGCGCGTCGGCTCGTCCGACATCCACGTGCCGCTCGACCGGCTCGAGCGCGTGCTGGCCGCCGCGCTCGGCTGAGTACGCTCCGCGCGTGACGCACATCGGGTTCCAGCCGCCGGCCGTCGGCGAGGAGGAGGTCGCCGCGGTCGCGGAGACGATCCGCTCCGGCTGGCTGACGACCGGGCCGAAGGCGGCGGAGCTCGAGCGGCGCCTGGGCGAGTATCTCGAGGCCGAGCACGTCGTCGCCCTCTCGTCGGGGACGGCCGCGCTCCACCTCGCCTTGGTCGCGCTGGGCATCGGGCCCGGCGACGAGGTGATCACGACCCCGATCACCTGGCCGGCGACGGCCAACGTGATCGTCCACGCGGGGGCGACCCCCGTCTTCGCCGACGTCCGCGACGGCGACCTGAACATCGACCCCGAGCAGGTCGCCGCGCTCGTCACCGGGCGGACGAAGGCGATCATGCCCGTCCACCTCGCCGGCCAGCCGTGCGAGCTCGAGCCGCTGTGGGCGCTCGGCCTCCCGGTGGTCGAGGACGCCGCGCACGCGACCGAGTCGCGGTACCGCGGGCGGAAGCTCGGCGGGCTCTCCGACGCGACCTGCTTCTCGCTCTACGCGACGAAGAACCTCGCAGCCGGAGAGGGCGGGCTGATCGCGACGAACCGGGCCGAGCTCGCCGCCGCCGTCCGCGAGCTGCGGCTCACGCGGCGCGGGGACGGGGCCCTCTACGACCTCGCCGTGCCGGGCTACAAGGCCAACCTCTCAGACGTGCTCGCGGCGATCGCGCTCGTCCAGCTCGACAAGCTCGAGCGCCACGGGGAGCTACGCCGGCGCCAGTTCGCGCGCTACGACGAGGCCGTCGCCGGGCTCGCCGGGATCCGTCCGCTCGAGCGCGACCCCCGCGACACGCACGCGCGCCACCTCTACGTCGTCCGGATCGACCCGGAGGAGGGCGGCGCGACGCGCGACGACTACCAGCGCGCGCTCGCCGAGGAGGGGATTTCCACGAGCATCCACTTCCTGCCGGTGCACACGCTCACCTGGTATCGCGAGCGCTTCCCCGAGCAGCCGCCCCTCCCCGTCGCCGAGCGCGCCGGGCGGGACGTGCTCTCGCTGCCGCTCTCCCCGGCGCACCCGGACGAGGCGATCGAGGCGGTCGTCGCGGCGCTCCGGCGCGTCCACGCGCGCTTCGCGGGATGAGCCGCGCCGTCCGGGTCGCCGCGACCCTCGCCGTCACCGGCCTGGCGGCCGCGTACGTCCTCTGGCGCATCGACGTCCACGAGACGGCGAACGTGCTCCGCGACGCGCGGCCGGCCTACCTGCTGCTCTCGCTCGCGATCATGCTCGGCACGGTGCCGGCGATGGCGCTGCGCTGGCGGCTGCTGCTCGCCGCGCGGGGAATCCACGACGGCCTGCCCTGGCTGGTGCGCGCGTACCTCACGTCGTACGCCGCCGGACAGGTGCTCCCGACTGCGGTCGGCGGCGACGCCTGGCGGATCTTCGAGGGGACGCGGCGGCACCCCGGCCGAGGATCCGTCCTGGCCGGGACGGTGCTGCTCGAGCGCGGCCTCGGCGGGGCGGCCACGCTCGCGCTGGCGGGCGTCGGCTTCCTGCTCGCCGTCGGGCACTACGACGTCGGCGCCTACCTCTGGATCGAAGCGGCCTTCGTCGCCGCGACGGTCGTCCTCGCCTTCGTCCTCTTCTCGCGAACGGTGGCCCGACCGATCCTGCGCCACGCGCCACGGTTGGTGCGGTCGCTCTACGAGGGCATCCACGCGTTCCGGGCGCACGGGCGCGTGCTCGCGACGGCGATCGCGATGACGCTCGCCATCC
>JACVRU010000014.1 GCA_014534295.1 Thermoleophilia bacterium
CCCGACGAGGGCTCGACGGGCTGGGACGACGTCGTCCGCGGCCGCATCGAGTGGCCGAACGAGCGCCTCGAGGACCTCGTGGCGATCCGGGCCGACGCGCGCCCGACCTACAACTTCGCCTCGCCCGTGGAGGACTGGCTCGACGGGATCACGCACGTGATCCGCGGCGACGACCACATCTCGAACACGCCGAAGCAGATCCGCATCCTCGAGGCGCTCGGCGCGCCGCTCCCCGAGTACGGCCACGTCGGCATGGTGCTCGGCGCGGACGGGGCGAAGCTCTCCAAGCGGCACGGGGCGGTGGGTGTGCAGGAGTTCAGGGCGGAGGGCTACATCCCCGAGGCGCTCGTCAACTACCTGGCGCTGCTCGGCTGGAGCTACGACGAGAAGACAGAGATCATGACAGGGGAGGAGCTCGTCGAGCGCTTCACGCCGGAGCGGCTCGGCGGCAGCCCGGCCGTCTTCGACTACCAGAAGCTGGAGCACTTCAACGGCGTCCACCTCCGCTCGCTCGCGCCCGGCGAGTACGCGGACCGGCTGGTGACGTACCTGCGAGAGCGCGGGATCGCCTGGGACGATGCGACCGTGCGTGCGGCCGCCCCGCTCGTCCAGGAGAAGATCTCCCGCCTCGGCCAGTTCCCCGGCTTCGCCGGCTTCCTCTTCGAGGAGCCGGAGCCGGCATCCGCGGACGGCCCCGTCGTCGCGGCGGCGAGCGAGACGCTCGAGCGGGTGGAGCCGTTCACGGCCGACCGGATCGAGGTGGCGCTGAGGGGACTCGCGGAGCGGCTCGAGCTCCCGCCACGGAAGGCGTTTCAGCCCATCCGGATCGCCGTCACCGGGTCGACGGTCTCCCCGGGCCTCTTCGAGAGTCTCGAGCTGCTGGGAAAGGACGCGGCTCTCCGACGGCTGCGGGCCGCCCAGGCAGCGGCCTAGGCCGGCCGAGCGGGTCGAGCGCCCGCTGAAAGGCGAGCCACGCCCGCCGCCGGAACTGCTCCGTCGGGCGCGGCAGCGGCTCGGCGAGAGGGCTGTCGGGGTCCGGGACCTTCCTCATTTACAATCTCTAAACGAAGCCTCTGCGTGGCCGGATACGGCTGTTTTAGACTCGGCCGCGGTGGGCGCCCAGGTCACCGTCCTCGTGGTCGACGACGATCCCTCGATCCGGCTGCTCTGCCGCGTCAACCTCGAGCTCGACGGGCACGAAGTCGCCGAGGCGGGCACGCTTCCGGAGGCGCGCGCGATCGTCTCCGAGCGCGTGCTCGACGTCGTCGTCCTCGACGTGCACGTCGCCGGCGGGGACGGCCGCGAGCTCCTGGCCGAGCTGCGCGAGTCCCGGCCCGGGCTGCCCGTGGCGCTGCTGACCGGCACCGCCGGCCGGGACGAGCTCCTCCGGGCCGGCGCGGACGCGTTGATCCCCAAGCCGTTCACGATCGACGAGCTCCGCGACACGGTCCGCGAGCTCGCCGCCGGTCGGTAGGCTCTTCGCCGAGCTTGAGCACGACCGCCGTCCGCAGCCCCGCCGAGTACGAGAGCGTCCTCCAGCGCTACCTCTTCGAGCGCTCGGAGGAGGGGCGCGCCGTGCGCGTCGGCGAGAAGGAGGTCTCCGAGCAGGCCGCGATCGTCGCCCGGTACGCCGATCTGTTCACGCGCGACCAGCTGGAGGCGCTCCGCGGTGCAGAGCAGGAGGCCGAGGGGGACGAGCGCGAGCGCCTGACTCGCCTGCGGCGCGCCTGCGAGGGCGGGATCGTCGCCGCCGAGCTGGCCGAGCAGGACGACGCCCTCGAGAACGCCATCCTCGCCGCCCGCGTCGCCTGGCGCGGGGAGGAGCTGCCGCTCCGCTCGGCGCAGGCGCGACTCGCCGTGCTCGACGCGTACGGCGACCGGGAGGAACTCGGCGTCCTCCACGGCGAGGCGAACGCGGGCTTCAATCCCGCGCGGATCGAGCTGCTCCAGGCCGGGGAGGACCTCGACGCCGAGCTGACCGGCGAGCCCGACCCCGTCCGCCGCAACGAGGACCAGAAGCGCATCTCGCTGCGGGAGCTCGAGCGGGCGCTGGCCTCCGCGAGCGAGGCCTTCACGGACCGCTGGGAGCGCCTGCGGGCGAAGTGGTTCGAGCGGCTGCTCGGCCCCGAGCGCGCCGACGTGCCGAGCTCCAGCCACGTCTCGTACATGCGCCGTCTGTCGCCGCTCGAGCCGATCTACACGAGGGAGCGCGCGCTGGACGTCTGCCTCGCGACCCTGACGGCGCTCGGCTTCGACGTCGAGAGCGAGCCGAACATCCGGCTCGACCTGGACGACCGGCCGCAGAAGAGCCCGCGCGCGTGCGTCATCGCTTCCGATCCCCCCAAGGTGGTCCACCTGATCACACGGGCGCAGGGAGGCCTCCACGACTACCAGGCGTTCCTGCACGAGGCCGGCCACGCGCTCCACTACGCGGGCTGCGACCCCTCGCTCCCGTACACCTACCGCCGGCTCTCGCGCGACCACGCGCTGACCGAGATCTACTCGTACATCCTCGAGGCGATCTCCCGCGAGCCCGGCTGGCACGCCGAGCACTTCGGCCTCTCCGGCGAGGAGTCGGCGGAGAACGCCGAGGCGACGACCTTCCTCGAGGCGCTGCTCTACCGGCGCTACACGGCGAAGCTCCGGTACGAGCTCGACTTCTGGGGCCGCTTCGCCGACGAGGGGGCTTCGCCGGAGGGCTACTCGGAGGCGCTCGAGGCGGCCACCGGCGTGCGTTACCGGCCCGACGCGTACCTCTCGGACATGGACTCCGGCTTCTACTCCGCCGACTACCTCCGCGCGTGGATCCGCTCCGCCCAGCTGCGCGAGCACCTGATCTCCGAGGTGGGCGCCGACTGGTGGAAGCGGGCCGAGACCGGCGAGCGCCTGCGCGCGCTCTTCCTCGAGGGGACGCGTCCCTCGAGCGAAGAGATCGCCGGGCGGATCGGCTTCGAGCCGCTCGACACGCGGCCCCTGCTCGCCGAGCTCGGCAGCTAGACCGTCCTAGACCTCCTTATTGGATCCGAAAATGGCGGATCTGTGGTTTGATTCCGCCGCAACAGGCAATTTAGGATCCGAAATCGGCGAACAGGAGGCGAAGTGGCGTGGAGACCAACGGCAAGCATAGGGTCGGGGAAGCGGCGCTGCTCGAGCGCGAGTGGGCGACGGCGGAGCGCTGGGAGGGCATCGAGCGGACGTACGCGGCGGAGAACGTCGTGCGGCTGCGCGGGACGGTCCGGGTCGAGCACACGCTCGCGCGGCTCGGCGCGGAGCGCCTCTGGGCGCTGCTGCGCGAGGAGCCGTACGTCGCGGCGCTGGGCGCCTTGACCGGCGGGCAGGCGGTGCAGATGGCGAAGGCGGGCCTGAAGGCGATCTACCTCTCCGGCTGGCAGGTCGCCGCCGACGCGAACCTCGCCGGCGCGACCTACCCCGACCAGAGCCTCTACCCGGCGAACAGCGCGCCCGCGCTCGTCCGCCGCCTGAACAACGCCCTGCTCCGGGCCGACCAGATCGCCTGCGCGGAGGGCGACGACTCGGGCGGCTGGCTGTTGCCGATCGTGGCCGACGCCGAGGCCGGCTTCGGCGGCTGCCTGAACTCGTTCGAGCTGATGAGGGCGATGGTCGAGGCGGGCGCGGCCGGCGTCCACTACGAGGACCAGCTCGCCTCCGAGAAGAAGTGTGGGCACCTGGGCGGGAAGGTGCTCGTGCCGACGGGCCAGTTCGTGAACACGCTCAACGCGGCGCGGCTCGCCGCGGACGTCGCGGGCGTGCCGACGGTGATCGTCGCCCGCACGGACGCGCTCAGCGCGACGCTGCTCACGAGCGACGCGGACCCGTACGACGCGGAGTTCCTGACCGGGGAGCGGACGCCGGAGGGCTTCTTCCGCGTCCGCGACGGGCTCGACGCGCCGATCGCGCGCTCGCTCGCGTACGCGCCCTACGCCGACGTGCTCTGGTTCGAGACGTCGACACCCGACCTCGAGGAGGCACGCGCCTTCGCGGAGGCGATCCACGACCGCTACCCGGGCAAGCTGCTCGCGTACAATTGCTCGCCGTCGTTCAACTGGCGCAAGCACCTCGACGACGACGAGATCGCGCGCTTCCAGAACGACCTCGGCGAGCTCGGCTACAAGTTCCAGTTCGTGACGCTCGCCGGATTCCACGCGCTGATCGCCTCGATGTTCGAGCTCGCCGCGGGGTACGCTCGCGAGGGCATGACCGCCTACGTCCGCCTCCAGGAGCGCGAGTTCGAGCTGGAGGACCAGGGCTACACGGCGACGCGGCACCAGCGCGAGGTCGGCGCGGGCTACTTCGACCGGGTCGTCGAGGCGCTGGGCGAGAGCTCGACGCTGGCGCTCGTCGGCTCCACCGAAGAGGCGCAGTTCCATTAGCGCCGACGTCCTCTCGCGGGAGGCGCTCGCGTTCGTCGAGCGCCTCCATCGGGAGCTGAATCGGCGGCGGCTGGAGCTGCTCGATCGGCGGCGGGAGCGGCATGCCTCGGGAGCGCGGCCGGAGCTCGTGGAGGCGCCGGCCGACTGGCGGGTTACGGAGGCGCCTCCGGATCTCCGCGACCGCCGCGTCGAGATCACGGGTCCGGTCGACCGGAAGCTGATGATCAATGCGCTCAACTCCGGGGCGCAGGTCTTCATGGCCGACTTCGAGGACGCCTGCTCGCCGACGTGGGAGAACGTCGTGGAGGGCCAGCGGAACGTCCGCGACGCCGTGCGGCGCGAGCTCGCGCTCGACACGCCCGAGAAGAGCTACCGCCTGAACGACGAGCTCGCGACGCTGCTGATCCGTCCGCGCGGCTGGCACCTCGTCGAGCGGCACTTCGAGGTCGACGGCGAGCCGGTCTCGGCGAGCCTGTTCGACTTCGGGTTGACGTTCTTCCACAACGCGCGGGAGCAGCTCGAGCGCGGGACGGGGCCCTACTTCTATCTGCCGAAGCTCGAGTCTCACCTCGAGGCGCGCCTGTGGAACGACGCCTTCCTGCTCGCCCAGGACGAGCTCGGTGTCCCTCGTGGCTCGATCCGGGCGACGGTGCTGATCGAGACGATCCTGGCCGCGTTCGAGATGGACGCGATCCTGCACGAGCTGCGCCAGCACTCCGCGGGCCTGAACGCGGGCCGCTGGGACTACATCTTCAGCGTCATCAAGCGCTTCCCGGACGAGGTGCTGCCCGACCGGGCGCAGGTGACGATGGCCGTGCCGTTCATGCGCGCGTACACGCAACTGCTCGTCCAGACGTGCCACCGCCGCGGCGCGCACGCGATCGGCGGCATGGCCGCGTTCATCCCCTCGCGGCGCGATCCCGAGGCGAACGAGCATGCGCTGGCGAAGGTGCGCGAGGACAAGCAGCGGGAGGCCGGCGACGGCTTCGACGGCACCTGGGTCGCACATCCCGACCTGGTCGAAGTCGCCGCGGCCGAGTTCTCGCGCGAGCACCAGCTCGACGTGCTGCGGGAGGACGTGTCCGTCGCAGGGGACGAGCTGCTCGACTTCCGCGTCCCCGGCGGCGAGATCACGGAGGACGGCCTGCGGACGAACGTGTCCGTCGGCGTCCGCTACCTGGACGCCTGGCTCACGGGCACCGGCGCGGCCGCGATCGACGACCTGATGGAGGATGCGGCGACCGCGGAGATCTCCCGCTCGCAGGTCTGGCAATGGGTGCGAGCCGGGCGGTTCTCGACCGACGAGGTGCGGCGCGAGGTGGACGCGCTCCGCGGCGAGCATCCCGCGGCGTGCGAGGTCTTCGAGCAGGTCGCGCTGTCGGAGGAGCTCGTCGAGTTCCTGACGCTCGTGGCGTACGATCGACTGGGGTGAGCACCGACTCGACGAAGGCCGACGAGATCGCGCTCGAGCTCGAGCGCGAGATCGTCACGGGTGAGCTCGCTCCCGGGACGGTCCTGCGCCAGGAGCACCTCTCCGAGCGCTTCGCCGTCAGCCGTACGCCCGTGCGGGAGGCGCTGCGCCAGCTCGCCGCCCGCGGCCTCGTCTCGTTCGAGCCGAACCGCGGCGTCCGCGTGCGCACGCTCTCCCACGACGAGCTCTACGAGGCCTTCCTCGTGCGGGCCGAGCTCGAGTCGCTCGCCACCGCGCTCGCCGCCCCGAAGATCACCGGCGCCGACCTCGCCGAGCTCGACGCCGCCGAGCAGCGCTTCGCCGACCTGACCGGACAAATCCTGCGGCCCGGCGAGAACGACCGCGGCACGCTCACCCGCGCCTGGGTCGCCGCCAACCACGGCTTCCACGACGTCGTCTACAGGGTCGCCGAGTCGCCGATGGTCGAGCGGCTTGCGAAGAGCGCGCGCCGGACCTTCTCCGGCCACGCCGTCTGGGGCTCCGGCGGCTCCGGGATCGACGAGCTCTACGAGGCGAACGTCCGCCAGCACCAGGCGATCATCGAGGCGCTCCGAGCCGGCAGCGCCGATGCCGCCCGCCTGCTCGCCCGCGAGCACGTCCTGCACTCCTTCCACCTGCTCGAGACCGTGCTCGCCCAGGTCGCGCCCGCGAAGCCGACACGCGTCCGCCGCTCCGCCTGATGCGCGACGACCTCGTCCCGGGCAACCCGTTCCCCGACCTGCGGCTGCCCGACCACACGGCGCGCGAGCGCTCGCTCTCCGAGCTCGCGGACGGGCAGCCGCTCGTCCTCAACTTCGTGCGCGGCTGGTGGTGCCCGAAGGAGCAGGTGCGGCTGCGGCTGCTCGTCTCGCTGCAGGAGACGATCCAGCGCGAGTATGGCGCGATCGCCGTCGTCACCGTCGACGAGCCCTACGTCAACGGGGCGCTGCGGGCCGGGCTCGGCGCCGGCTTCCCCTTCCTCTCGGACGAGGACCGCGCCGCCGCGACCGAGCTCGACCTGGTGGAGCTGACCGACGCGAAGCACCGGCCCTTCCTGCCGTTCACGTTCGTGCTCGACTCGCTGCTGCGGATCCACGGTGTCTGGTGCGGCTTCTGGTTCTCGGGCAACCCGACTCCCGAGGAGCTGCGCCTGGCGCTGCGCGAGATCACACGGCGCGAGCAGCCGACCTTCCGGCCGCAGCGCGTCTGGGCGGCCGGCGGGAGTGCCCCGGCCGACGCCGGCATCGACGCCGATGTGGTCTGGATCCGCGAGGACGCCGAGGGGCGGGAGATCCAGCGGGGCGCCCACGACGGCCCGCTGCCGGCGGTCGGCGACCGGCTCGGCGAGTCCTCGGTCGACGCGCGGCCCTGGATCGTCCACGCCGTCGAGAGCGGCGTGATCCATCTGCGCAAGGGGGGCGAGCCGGACACGAGCCGGAACGTCCGGCACGGGATCACGGCGCCGCCGCCGGGCTCCCTCTAGCGGTGTCGCGCCAGCAGCTCACGCTCGCCGCGACCATCCTCGGCTCGTCGCTCGCGTTCATCGACACGACGGTGGTGATCGTCGCGATGCCGACGATCGAGCGCGAGCTCGACCTCGGGCTCGCCGGCCAGCAGTGGATCTTCCTTTCCTACTCGCTGACGCTGGCGGCGCTCTACCTCACCGGCGGGGCCGTCGGCGACCGCTACGGCCGGCGGAAGGCGTTCGCGGCCGGCGTGATCGCGTTCGCGCTCGCCTCCGCGCTCGCGGGCGCGGCTCCGAACGGCGCGCTCCTGATCGCGGCGCGCGCCCTCCAGGGGATCGGCGGCGCCTTCCTGACGACGAACTCGCTCGCGCTGCTGCGGGCCACCTACGGCAAGGACGCCGGCAAGGCGATCGGCCTCTGGACGGCGTTCACCAGCGTCGCCACGATCGCCGGCCCGCTGGTCGGGGGCGCGCTCGTCGAGTGGGTCTCCTGGCGCTGGATCTTCTACCTCAACCTCCCGCTCGCGGCCCTTACCCTGGTGCTCGCCGAGCGGGGCCGCTGCGAGGAGAGGATCGCGGTCCGCGTGGGCCGGCTCGACCTCCCGGGCGCCCTCCTCGCGGCGGGGGGCTTCGGCTCGCTGACCTACGCGATCGTGGAGCGCGAGTGGTGGGTGCTCGGCATCGCCGCGCCGCTGCTCGGGCTCTTCGTCCTCGCGGAGCTCCGTGTCGCGGAGCCGATGCTGCCGCTGCGACTCTTCCGCCGACGCAACTTCGCGGTCGTGAACGCGGAGACGTTCCTCGTCTACGCGGCCCTCTACGGGTTCTTCGTCTACTTCACGATCTACGTCCAGTTCCTCGGCTTCTCCCCCTTCGAGGCCGGCCTCCTGAACGTCCCCTTCAGCGCGGCCCTGATCCTCCTCGCGGCCCGGTTCGGGGCGCTCTCCGATCGCTACGGGCCACGGCTCTTCCTGACGGCGGCTCCCGCGCTGATGGGCGCCGCGACGCTCGTCTTCCTCGCCGTCGAGGAGCGGACCGACCTCTGGACGTTCGGGATCGCGGCGATCGCGCTCTTCTCGCTCGGGCTGGCGGCGCTCGTCGCCCCGATCACGGCTACGGCCCTGAAGGCCGTGCCCGAGGAGCGCGCCGGCATCGCGTCGGGCGTCAACTCGACCGTGTCGCGGCTCGGCAGCCTGATCTCCGTGGCCGTGATCGGGGCCGTGATCGCGGCTGTCTTCGGCCACGAGGACGCCGTGCCGCTCGCGAAGGGCCAGTCCGACCCGGTGCTTCGTGCCGACTCCGTCCACGCCTTCCGGCTCGGGATGCTCGTCGCGGTCGGTTTGGCCTTCGCCGGCGCAGCCCTGGGGCTCGCGATCTCGAACCGGGAAGCTAGGGGCGAAGAACGAACGGCAGTGCCCGAGCCCGCAGGCGGCACCGAGTGAGGGCCTCCTCGCGGGTCTCGCCGACGCCGACGAGGATCGCCAGCCGGTAGCTGGCGGGGTCGTTGGCGCCCGGCTGCTCGGAGAGGCGGAGCCCCGGGCCCACGAGCAGCTCGACGCCGTCCTGCGGGTCGGGCACCGCTTCGACGAACGCGTCCTCGAAGGCTCGCAGCACGTAGCTGACGGCCACGCCCTCGGGCCGGCCCGCGTGCCAGGCGGGGTCCCGGCCGCGCGCCAGCTCGAAGAGCGCCGCGTAGCTCGACCGGCCGTGCAGCGCGTGGTACAGCGGCGCGAACTGGGAGGCGAGCCGGCCGTTCACCTCGATCAGCCGCGCCGGCCCGTCCTCGGGGACGAAGAGCTCGACGTTGAAGCAGCCGCCGTCGAAGCCGAGCGCCGGGAGGAGTCGCGCCGCGACGTCGTGGAGCTCCTCGAGTCGCTCGTCGGGCAGGGCCGACGGATAGGCGAAAGCCTCGAAACTCTTCGTCCCCGGATACATCGAAGAGTCGGTGACCCCCATCATCGTCACTCGGCCCCCGTGGACGTATCCGTCGAGCGTCGCCTCGCGACCGCTCAGCCGCTCGACGGCGAGCATCCCCGCCTCCCCGTCGAAGCCTGCAAGGCGCGCGAGCGCCAGCCAGCCCGCGACGTACTCCTCGTCGTACCCCTGCGAGAGGCGGCCGACCGCCGGCTTGGCGAAGTCGCCGGGGCCGGGCGCGGCCGCCGGGACGACGGCGCGGGCGATCTCGAGCGTCGTCGGCTTGTGCTGGCAGCGGACGAGCGCCTGCGGGCTCGGGCCGGGCAGGCCGCGCCGCTCGGCGACGAGCGCCGCGACGAGCGCCGAGCGGTCCTTCGTGCCGACCGCGCCACCGACGGGGAGCGCCGCGAGCTCGTCGACGAGAGCCTCCGCGTCGAACGCGTCGACGGCGTCGAGGTCGGGCCCGGCGAGCACGGCGGACAGGCCGGCGGCCTCGAGCTCGCGCCGGTCGCGCTCCTGCGGGCACGCGACGAGAATGTCCTCCACGGCATTAACGTTCTCAGAAGCGTTGAGGCCGTCCCTCCTCGACCCCCCCGATCTCAAGGCCGACCTCGCCGCCGGCCTCGCCGCCGCCCGGGCGCGGACGCTGGCGCTGCTCGAGCCGGTGCCCGACGAGGATCTCCTCACGCAGCACTCGACGCTCATGTCCCCGCTCGTCTGGGACCTCGCGCACATCGGCTTCTTCGAGGAGCTCTGGCTCGTGCGCCGCGTCGGCGGGGAGCGGCCTCTGCTCGACCGGGACGAGCTCTACGACGCCTTCCGGCACGGGCGGGCCGAGCGCGCCGCGCTGCCGCTGCTGACGCCGGCGGTGGCGCGCGACTACGTCGACCGCGTCCGCGAGCGCGCTCTCGCGGTGCTCGACCGGGTCGAGCTCGACCCGGACGACCCGCTCCTCCGCGACGGCTACGTGTTCGCGATGATCGCCCAGCACGAGCACCAGCACGGCGAGACGATGCTGGCCACGCTCAACCTTCGGGACGCCGAGTACCCGTTCGAGGAGCCCGCTACCCCGCCGGCGGCGCCCGCAAGGGCTCCCGAGCGACGCGTCCACGGCGGCCCGTTTGCGATGGGGACCGACGACCGGTCGCGTGCCTACGACAACGAGCGCCTGCGGCACGAGCGCCATGTCGAGACGTTCTGGATCGACACCCTGCCGGTGACGAACGGCGCCTTCCTCGAATTCGTCGAGGACGGGGGCGAGCCGCCCGAGTTCTGGTCGCGCGAGCCGGACGGCTCGTGGTCGCGGAGGCGGCTCGGCCGCCGGGAACCGGTGCCGCTCGACGAGCCCGTCCAGCACGTCAGCTGGCACCAGGCCGACGCGTTCGCGCATTGGGCCGGGCGGCGCCTGCCGACCGAGGCCGAGTGGGAGAAGGCGGCGGAGGGCGCCGGAGCGGGCAACCTGGCGGAGCGCTTCGGACCCGAGCCGGCCGGCTCCGATCCCGACGGCGCGAGCGACTGGGGCGTGGAGCAGCTGCTCGGCGACGTCTGGGAGTGGACGGCGAGCGACTTCGAGCCGTATCCCGGCTTCGAGGCCTTCCCGTACGCCGAGTACTCCGAGGTCTTCTTCGGCGGCGGCTACAAGGTGCTGCGGGGCGGCTCGTGGGCGACGCACCCGGCCGCAACGCGCGTCACGTTCCGGAACTGGGACTTCCCGGTCCGGCGTCAGATCTTCGCGGGCTTCCGGACGGCCCGGGCGTGAGGCGGCTCGCCCCCACGGTCGACGTCGAGGTGCTGCTGACGTCCGAGGACCGGCGGCAGGCTCTCCTCCACGACGTCGCGACGGGCCTGACCCGGACGCCGAAGGACCTGCCGCCGAAGTGGTTCTACGACGAGCGCGGCTCCGAGCTGTTCGCCGAGATCACGCGGCTGCCCGAGTACTACCTCACGCGCCGCGAGCGGGCGATCCTCGCCGAGCGCGTGCACGAGATCGCGGCGGATACCCGAGCGGACACGCTCGTCGAGCTCGGCTCGGGCACGTCCGAGAAGACCCGCTTCCTCCTCGACGGGCTCGGGGCTGCGGGAGTGCTCCGGCGCTTCGTCGCCCTGGACGTCAGCGAGGCCACGCTGCGCGAGAGCGCTGCGCGGATCGCCGGCGAGTATCCGGGCGTCATGGTCACCGCGATCGTCGGCGACTTCGACCGGCATCTAGGCGCGATCCCGCCCGGGGGGCGTCGCCTCATCGCCTTTCTCGGCTCGAGCATCGGCAACTTCGGACCGGTCGAGCGTTCCCGCTTCCTCGCCACCGCGCAAGCCACGCTGGAGGAGGGCGACGCGCTCCTGGTGGGCGTTGACCTCGTCAAGGAACCCGAGCGCCTCGTCGCCGCCTACGACGACCGCAGCGGCGTCACGGCCGAGTTCAACCGCAACGTCCTCCGCGTCGTCAACAGGGAGCTCGGCGCGGACTTTCGTCCCGAGTGCTTCGACCACGTCGCCCGCTGGGACGCCGCGGGTGAGTGGGTCGAGCTCGCGCTGCGCTCCCGCGTCGACCAGCGCGTTCGCATTCCCGGGGCGGGGCTGACGGTCGAGTTCGCGCGCGGGGAGGAGCTCCGCACGGAGATCAGCGCCAAGTTCCGGCCCGAGGGAGTGCGGGCCGAGCTCGCGGCTGCGGGGTTCGAGCCGGCGCGGTTCTGGACCGACGCGCAGGACGACTTCGCGCTCGCGCTGGCGGTGCCCGCCTGATGGGCCGCGTGGTGGTCCTCGGCGGTGGGGCGGTCGGCGAGGCCTTCTGCACCGCCTTCCGGCGGCTCGACGGGGACAGCCCGGTGACGCTCGTCGAGCGGAACCTCGTCGGAGGCGAGTGCACCTACTGGGCGTGCATGCCGTCGAAGACGCTGCTGCGGGCGCCCGAGGTCGCCGCCTCGACCCGGCGGACGCCGGGCGTGTCCACCGCAGAGCTCGAGGCGGACGGGATCTTCGAGTGGCGCGACGCGGTCGTCGAGCATCACGACGACGCGGGTCACCTCGACTGGCTGGCCGAGCACGGGATCGACTTCGTGCGCGGTACCGCCCGGGTCCGCCGTCCCGGGGTGGTCGAGATCGAGGGGGGACGGGAGCTCGACTACGACCGGCTGGTGGTCGCGACGGGCTCGGCGCCCGCCCTGCCGGCCGTGCCGGGGCTGGAGCAGGTCGACTTCTGGACGAACCACGAGGCCACGGCCGCGAGCGAGGTGCCCGAGAGCCTCGTCATCGTCGGCGCGGGCCCCGTGGGCTGCGAGCTCGGCCAGCTGTTCGCCCGGCTGGGGTCCCGCGTGACGATCCTCGACGTCCACCTGCGCCTGCTCCCCCGCGAGGACCCCGAGGCGTCGGAGCTGGTGATGGCCGCCTTCCGGGAGGAGGGCATCGAGCTGCGGCTCGGCGTCCCGAGCGAGCGCGTCGAGCCGCCCTGCCGAGTCCGGCTGGAGGACGGCAGCGTCCTCGAGGCGGAGCGGCTGCTGATCGCGGCCGGCCGCATCCCGAGCTCGCAGGGGCTCGGGCTCGAGCAGCTCGGCGTCTCCTTCGCCGGCCGCGGCGGGATCCTCGTCGACGACCGGCTCGAGGCAGCGGAGGGCGTGTGGGCGATCGGCGACGTGACCGGGATCGCCCTGCTGACGCACGTCGGCAAGTACCAGGCCCGCGTGGCCGCGACGAACGTGGCCGGCGGCGAGGCGCGCGCCGACTACCGCGCCATCCCCGCGGTCACGTTCACGGATCCGCAGGTGGCCTCGGTCGGGACGCGGGAGGGCGACGGCCTCGTCTCGATCCGCCGGGGCCTCCCGTCCCGTGCCTCGACGTACGAGCGGCCGCGGCCCGAAGGGTTCCTGAAGCTCTTCGCCGACCCGGAACGGCGCGTGCTCGTCGGGGCGACCGCGGTCGGTCCCGAGGCGGGGGAGTGGCTTCAGCAGCTGACGCTGGCGATTCGCGCAGAGGTCCCCGTCGACGTCCTCCGCGACACGATCCAGCCCTTCCCGACCTTCTCCGAGGCTGTGACCTTCGCCGCCCGCGACCTAGAGCTGTAACTCCAGATCCGTCCCGAGGAACTCCGAGAGCCGCCGCGCCTCGCGTTCGATCCCCGCGCGCAGCCGCTTCGTCTCGCGGACGAGCAGCTCGAACCGCAGGCGACGGCCCTTCCGCTCCCAGAGGCCCGCGACCGCGCCGTCGTAGAGCACGACCGGCGAGATCCAGCCCGCCGTGCGGTAGACGCGGTCGTAGGCGCCCGCCGGCACGAAGGCCTCCCGCGGGCGGTAGTGCAGCGTGTAGACGTCGAAGTTCGGCAGCAGGTGGACGGAGCGCGGCGGCCCGAGCCCACGGAGGAAGGCCGCGTCCTCGCCCAGGATCCAGGCGGTGCGCCCCTCCGCCTCGACCTGCACCACCTCGTCGCCGAGCGAGTCCAGGAGCCGCCGGGCCGGACCGACCGTGCCCTCGCCCCACCAGCGGGCGAAGTCCTCGTGGGTCGCGGGCCCGTACGCTCGCAGGTAGCGGCGGAACAGCTCGCGGAGGGCGTCGTCGCCGTCGGGCCGCTGCCCGCCGGAGCCCAGCCAGTCGCGCGGGTGCACGAAGGTCACGTTCCGGCCGCGGCTCGGGCCGAAGACGAGCGCGCCCTCGTAGGCTGCCGGCTTGAGCAGCGTGCCCCAGCCGCGCAGGACCTCTTCGCGGAGGCGGCGCGGCGCGAGCTCGGCCAGCTCCTCGCGCGTCCTGCCCTCGCCGTCGAGCCCCGCGGCGAGGGCGTCGATCCAGGCCCGCATCTCGTCGAGTGTGACCCCGAAGTACTTGAGCCAGGGCCGGTTCTGCCAGGAGCTGCCGCGGTGCGCGAGCGCCGCCGACCAGAGCCCGTATTCGCGGGCGGGAAGGAGGTGAAGCGTCCCGCGCATGCACCAGGTCTTGACGAGCTCCCGCGTCTCCCAGAGCCCCTCCTGGACCTGGCTGGGGGCCAGGCCCCGGGACCTGACCCAGAGGGCCAGCTCGGCGGCCGACATCACCTGCGCCTGAATCCCGCAGACCGCGGCCACGGCGTCGACAAAGCGCTCGGCCGGCAGCGGCTCGGTGAGGTGCTGCCGGGCGAGCCGGAACGCGCGCACCTGGCCGGCGGAGACTTGGTTGGGGGACGGGCCTCGGGACATGGCTCCATCGTAGGATCAGCGCATGGAGCGGGCCGTGCTGCTGAACGCGCCGGGCGAGCCGGCCCGGGTCGAGGAGGTGGAGCTCGACGAGCCGGGCCCGGAGGAGGTCGTCGTCCGCCTGCTCGCGGTCGGCGTTTGCCACAGCGACCTCTACGTCCGGGAGTCCGGCGGTTGGGGGATGCCGTTCCCGATCGCGCTCGGGCACGAGGGCTGCGGGGTCGTCGAGGGGACGGGCGAGCGCGTCGTCCTCTCCTGGCGGTCACCGTGCGGCGGCTGCCGTGCCTGCGAGCGGGGCGTGCCGCGGCTCTGCCGCTCGCCGAACCGCGCCCGCCGCCGGATGCGCCGCGCCGCCGACGGGGCGACGGTCACGCCGACGCTGCTCTGCGGCTGCTTCGCCGACCGCGTCGTCGTCCACCGCAGCCAGGCGATCCCCGTCCCCGAGGAGCTACCGCCCGAGCAGGCGTGCCTGATCGGCTGCGCAGTCGCCACCGGGGTCGGCGCGGCGCTCAACACGTCTCCCGTCTGGGAGGGCGCGCGCGTGGCCGTGATCGGCTGCGGCGGCGTCGGTCTCTCGGTCGTCCAGGGCGCCCGGATCGCGCGGGCCGCCGAAATCCTCGCGCTCGACCGTGAGCCTGCGAAGCTCGAGTGGGCGGCGCGGCTCGGCGCCACGGAGACGGCCACGGAGCGGCCGCCGGACCGCCGCTTCGACTTCGCCTTCGACGCCGTCGGAATCCCCCAGACGCTCGAGCTCGCCGTCTCTCTCATCGACCACGCCGGGATCGCGACCCTCGTCGGCCTGCCGCACGAGGGCGCCGAGGTCACGCTGGGCCTGAAGGGGCTCTTCGACGCCCGTGCGCAGATCCGCGTCTCGCACGGCGGCGACATGCTCCCGGCCGAGGACTTTCCGCGACTCGCCCGGCTCGCGCTCGACGGCCGGCTCGACCTCGCCTCGCTCGTCACGCGCACGATCTCGCTGGACGAGGTCGAGGGCGCGTTCGCGGAGATGTCGGCGGGAGGCGGAATCCGCTCCGTGGTGATTAGATAGTCAACTCGTGGACCTGCGCGACACTCCCGAGGAAGCCGCCTTCCGCGCCGAGGTTCGCTCCTGGATCCAGGAGCACATGCCCGACGAGCTGCGCGGCCACCGCGGCGGCGCCGCCCGCTTCGAGGGCGAGGCACTGCGAGCCTGGAGCCGGGAGCTCTCAGACGCGGGTTACTCCGGGCTGACCTGGCCGTCGGAGTACGGCGGCCGCGGCGCGCCGTACAGCTTCCAGGCGATCCTCTTCGAGGAGATGGCCCGCGCCGAGGCGCCGCCGCACGTCGGGGTGATCGGCCTCGGCATGGCAGGGCCGACGATCATGGCGCACGGGACGGAGGAGCAGAAGGCCCGCTACCTCCCGAAGATCCTCTCGGCGGAGGAGATCTGGTGCCAGGGCTTCTCCGAGCCGAACGCGGGCTCCGACCTCGCCGCCGTCCAGACCGCGGTCACCCTCGCGCCGGACGGCAAGCGGTTCGTCGTCGACGGCCAGAAGGTCTGGTCCTCGTTCGCCCACATCGCCGACTTCTGCATCCTCGTCGGCCGCGGCGACCCGGAGGCCCCCCGGTACCAGAACCTCACGTACGTGATCGTGGACATGCACGCGTCCGGCGTCGAGGTGCGGCCCCTGCGCCAGATCACGGGCGAGGCGGAGTTCAACGAGATCTTCTTCACTGACGTCGAGGTCCCGCGCGAGAACCTGCTCGGGGAGATCGGCCACGGCTGGCAGGTCGCGATGACGACGCTGCTCCACGAGCGCGGCACACTCGGGTTCGCGCTGACGACGACCCTCGAGGTCGGCGTGCGCAAGCTGCTCGCGCTGGCCCGCGAGCGGGGCGCGGACGATCCGCTCACGCGCGACCGGATCGCGCGGGAGTGGATCGAGCTGCAGGCCCTCAAGTACACGAACTACCGCTCGTTGACGAAGCTGATGCAGACCGGCATTCCGGGCCCCGAGGGCTCCGGCGTGAAGCTCCACTGGTCGGAGCAGAACCAGCGCCTGACGAAGCTCGCGCTCGAGCTGCACGGCCCCGAGGCGCAGCTGCTCGACGGCGAGACCGGCGGCTTCTGGCAGTTCCAGCAGCTGCGCAGCCGCGGGAACACGATCGAGGCGGGCACCTCGGAGGTGCTGCGCAACATCATCGCCGAGCGCGTGCTCGGTCTCCCCCGATCCCGATGACGAGGCCGCGATGAACTTCTCCTTCACCGACGAGCAGGAGCAGCTCCGCCAGGAGGCCCGCTCCTTTCTGGCCCGGAAGCCCGAGCCGCAGTGGTCGGAGCTCGCCGAGCTCGGCTGGCTCGGCGTCTCGATCTCGGAGGCGCTGGGCGGCGCCGGGCTCGGCTTCCTCGAGGAGGCCGTGCTGTTCGAGGAGCTCGGCCGCGCGCTCTACGCGGGCCCCTACTTCGCCACCGTCGGCCTCGCGCTGCCGGCGCTCGGCGAGGAGCAGCTCGCGCGCGTTGCCTCGGGCGAGGAGCGGTGGTCGGCGGAGATCGACGGGCTCGTCCCCGACTTGGCGACGGTGGACTGGGTCGTGACGGAGGCCGGCGCGGCGCGGGCCGAGGGCGAGACGCTGTCCACGATGGACGAGACGCGCCAGCTCGGCCGGCTGGCGGACGGCGACCGGACGCCGCTCGCGGGCTCGCTCGACCGCTCGCGCACCCTCGCCGCGCTCGCCTGCGAGGCGGTGGGCGTCGCGCAGCAGGCGCTCGACCTCGCCGTCGAGTACGTCAAGGACCGGCAGCAGTTCGGCAGGCCGATCGGCGTCTACCAGGCCGTCTCCCACAGGCTGGCCGACACGTACGTCGAGACGGAGCTCGCGCGGTCGCTCGCCTACTGGGCCGCCTGGTGCGTCGCTGAAGGCGACGAGCAGGCGCGGATCGCCGCGGCCGCTGCGAAGGCGTTCGCCTCCGAGGCCGCGGTCGCCGCCTGCGAGCGCGCGATCCAGGCGCACGGCGGCATCGGCTTCACCTGGGAGCACGTCCTGCACCGCTACTACAAGCGCGCCCAGTGGATCGAGGCCTTCTGGGGCTTCCCGGCCGCCCTGCGCGCCGAGGTCGCCGACTGGGCGATGGAAGGAGCGAGAGATGGGGTACCGGTCCGCGTCGCTTGACGAGCTCGGCGACGGCTACGGCTTCCGCAAGCTCCGGCAGCCGCTCGGGGTGACGGCGTTCGGCGTCAACGCGCTCGTCTATCCGCCCGGCGCCGAGGGAGTCCACCACTTCCATGACGAGCAGGACGAGCTCTACTTCGTCCACGCCGGCACGGCCCGGTTCGAGGTCGAGGACGAGACCTTCGAGCTCGGCCCCGGCGGCGTCGTCCACGTCGAGTCGACGACTCCCAGGAAGATCTCGAACGCCGGCGACGACGACCTCGTGCTGCTCGTCGTCGGCGGCAAGGGCGGCTACGTGGGCCGGGACGGCCGGCTCGTCGACCCGGCCGACCTCGAGAAACGGCAAGCACTCAGCCGAGGGGAGTTCAGATGAAGGGTCAGATCATGGACTACGAGCTCAACGTCCCCGCGATCCTGCGACGCGCGGAGGCGCTGTTCGGCCGCCGGGAGATCGTCACGCGGCTCCCTGACAAGAGCTTCCACCGCTACACGTACGCAGACTTCGCGGAGCGCTCGCGCCGGCTCGCCTCGGCGCTGCTGAAGCTCGGCCTGAAGGACGGCGAGCGTGTGGCGACCCTGTGCTGGAACCACTACCAGCACCTCGAGATCTACTTCGGCGTTCCCATCTCGGGCAACATCGTCCACACGCTCAACCTGCGTCTCTCGCCCGGCGACCTGGCCTACATCGTCAACCACGCGGACGACCGGGCGCTGATCGTCGACGAGACGCTGCTCCCGCTGTACGACGCGTTCAAGGACCAGGTGTCGTTCGAGCACGTGATCAAGATCGGCGACGAGTACGAGGAGCTGCTCGCGAGCGGCGACCCCGAGTGGGACTACCCGGACATCGAGGAGAACGAGGCCGCGGTCATGTGCTACACGAGCGGCACGACGGGGCGGCCCAAGGGCGTCCTCTACTCGCACCGGGCGATCGCCGTACACTCGCTCGCCTCGACGCAGTCCGGCACGCTCGGGATCTCCGAGCGTGACACCGTGTTGCCGGTGGTCCCGATGTTCCATGCCAACGCGTGGGGCTTCCCGTTCACGTGCACGCTCGTCGGCGCCAAGCAGGTCTTTCCGGGACCGCACCTCGATCCCGAGAGCCTCCTGGATGCGTTCGAGCGCGAGCGGGTTACGGTCACCGGCGGCGTGCCGACGATCTGGCTCGGGATCCTGCAGATGCTCGACGCCGAGCCCGACCGCTGGGATCTCTCGGCGATGCGCGGGATGATCGTCGGCGGCTCCGCCGCGCCGCGCTCGATGATCGAGGGCTTTCAGAAGCGGCACGGCCTGCACGTCATCCACGCCTGGGGCATGACCGAGATGACGCCCCTCGGCACCGTCGCCGAGCCGACGAGCGAGATCCTCGCGCTCGAGGAGGACGCGCAGTTCGCGTTCCGCGCCAAGCAGGGCCTCGCGGCGCCCTTCGTCGAGATCCGCGCGCGTAGCGACGAGGGCGTCGTCCCGTGGGACGGCAAGACGATGGGCGAGCTCGAGGTGCGCGGCGTCTGGATCGCGAGCGCGTACTACGAGGACGAGTCGCAGGCCGACCGCTGGACGGACGACGGCTGGTTCAAGACGTGCGACATCGTCACGATCGTCGAGCAGGGCGTGATCGAGATTCAGGACCTGACGA
>JACVRU010000068.1 GCA_014534295.1 Thermoleophilia bacterium
CAGGATCGCCGACGCGGCCCGCCGAGATCCAGGTCGCCCGCACAGATGGATGGTTGTTCACGACAGAATCCGGCTTACAGGCCTGCTACGGAAAAAGCCCTGGTAACAGGGCTTTTTCTATGCCCAGGGTAGGCCGTCCCAGCTTTCCGGCCGCCCCGGCTGCCACTTGGGGAAGCCCGCGTACGCCTCCCGCGGCACGCTGGTCTCGGCCTCGACGCCTGCGCGGTAGCGGAGGGCGAGTTCCGAGCGCGGATACGTGATCCGCTTCTCGCCCGTGCGCCCGCCGGCCATGAAGATCACGCAGGGACCGTCGCCCGCACCGACGAAGATGTGCTCCGCCTCCGGCGGGCAGTGGACGAAGTCCCACGCAACAAGTCGGCGCTCGTCCCCTTCGATCAGCAGCAGGCACTCGCCCGCCAGGACGAGGAAGTCCTCCTGGTTCGACTCGCGGTGGTAGAGGGCGCTCGGTGTTCCGGGCTGAAGCACGCCGAGGGTGAACCCGATCTCGCGGAACGGCGGCGTGCCGTCGCCCTCGAAGGTGCAGGCCGAGCCGAGCACCTCGTTCGTCACCCACGCCGCGTCCCGGACGTTGACGACGAACCAGCCCTCGGTGACGGGTGTCAGGCCGGCCGGCAGCTGCTCGAGGCGCGCTTCCTCGACCATGGTCAGCCTCTGACGACGACCTGGACGCGCTGCACTGCGTTGTTGCAGAGGCCCTCGAGGTTCCAGGGAGGCTCGAGCGGTTGCGTCCGGCCGGCGGCGTCCGTCGCGCGGCAGCAGAGCTCGTGCTCGCCGGGCTCCGCCTGCCACTCGTACGACCAGCCTCGCCAGGCGAACTCCCCGAGCGGCTCCTCCAGCTCGGCCTCCGCCCAGGACCGGCCGCCGTCCGCGCTCACCTCGAGGCGCTCGACCGGCCCGCGGCCCGACCAGGCGCGGCCGGTGAGCAGGCACGGCCCCGGGGGGACGAACCGTGCCCGGGAGAGGAAGTCCGGGATGCCGGGCGGCACCAGCAGCGACCGCGGCTCCATCCGCGTGACCGGCCGGCCCTCGTCCTCCGCGTCGGCGCGCAGGTGGTAGGCGACCGCCTGCTGCCAGCCCGCGAAGGGTTCCGCCACGACCTCGATCGAACGCAGCCACTTGACGCTGGTCATGCCGTACCAGCCGGGGACGACGAGCCGGAGGGGGAAGCCGTGCTGCGGCGGCAGCGGCCGGCCGTTGACGGCATAGGCGAGCAGCACCTCCTCGCGCAGGGCCTCCGCCAGCGGCAGGCTGCGGGCGTAGTCGTGCTCGACGTCGCCCTGAACGCCGCGGTCGATTCCGGTGAAGACCACCTCAGCCGCGTCCGGTGCCGGGCCCGCCTCCGCGAGCAGCGGCGCGAGCGGCGTCCCGGTCCACTCGGCGGTCCCGACCGCCTCGACCAGCCACGGCTGGCTCGAGGCCCGATCGCCGCGGAGCAGCGCGCGCCCGTTCCCGGCGCACTCGAGCGTCACCGGGATCGTCGCCTCGGGCCGCGCTTTCAGCTCGTCGAGCGACAGGGTCAGCGGCCGCTCGACGAGGCCTCCGAGCTCTAGCCACCAGGCGTCCGCGTCGACGGCGGGGATGTCGAAGTGAATCAGGAGGTAGTGGAGCCCGATCGGCGTGACCGAGTACCTCAGGGCCTCAAGCGGCAGACCGTGGTTGCGCGCGGCGAGCTGGAGCTCCTCGAGCGGGATCGCCATCCGGGCGACTCTACCCCGGCTAGGCGCGGAGGACGATCTCGAGCGCGGTGCCCTGCCCGGGCCGGCTGCGGAGCTCGAACGAGCCCTCGATCGCCTCCGCCCGGCGGCGGATGTTCTTCAGGCCCTGGCCCGCGCCGTCGTCGTCGGGCTCGAAGCCCCGACCGTCGTCTCGGACGAGCACCAGCCTGCGCCCTCCGGCCTGCCCGATCCTCACCTCGGCGCGCGTCGCGCCCGCGTGCTTGCGGACGTTGGCGAGGCTCTCCTGGACGATCCTGAAGATCTCGATCTGCTCGTCCGGCGCTAGCCGCATCCCCACGTCGATCTCGAGCTCGACGTCGAGCGCGCCGTCGGCGGTCAGGAACTCGACGTACCTGCGCAGCGCCGGGTCGAACGGGGCTGTTCCGGCGGCGGACGAGAGCGCGAGCACGGCGTACCGGGCCTCCTGCTGGGCGAGCGCGGCCGCCTCCTTGAGCCGCGAGAGGGTCTCGGGTTTGCGGCCGCCGTTCTCCAGCATGCTCGCGTGCGTGGCGACCGCGAAGAGGTACTGCGCGAGGCCGTCGTGGAGCTCTCGGGCGACGCGCGCCCGCTCGTCGGCGACCGCGCGGCCGGACTCCGCGGCCCGAATCGCGCGCCACACGCCCACGAGGAGCACGCCGTAGCCCAGCACCCGCACGAAGTCGCCCAGGGAGACGAAGGTGCTGGGGGCGACGGGCGTGAACGCGAACACGAGCGCGCTGAAGAGCAGGAAGGTGGCTCCGAGCGCGAGCCAACCGTCCAGGTCGTCGCGCTGGGAGCGGAAACGGAGTCCGAACCCGACCAGGGCGACGAGCGCGAGAAACGCCTGGAGGGAGTAGGCGAACACGAGCCCGACGGGCGGCGTGGCGTCCGCCTCCGCGAGCGAAGGGAGCAAGGGCTCGAGGGAGTTCGCAACCGCCCAAGCGACGCCGAGCGTCGCCGCACAGGCGGCGAACATGAGCGCGAGCGAGCGGTCCGGCGTCGGCCTGCGCCCGGCGACGAACGGGGCGGCGGCGACCAGTGCCGCGGCGAACACACGCGAGCCGACGTCGGCCCAGGCCTCGGCCGAGCCGATCGCGTGACCGCCGAGCGTCGGACCGATCGCGAAGACGGCGGTTCCGAGCGCACCGATGAAGAACCCGCACGAGAGCAGGAGATACGTCCGGAGGCCGTCGACGACGAACCGCGCGCCGGCGAGCAGCGCGACGACGAAGCCGGCGAGCGTCACCGTCGTGCCGATCACGAGCCGCAGCTCGGGCGATTCGTAGGCCGTCCGGAGGGTCTCGTACGCGGAGAAGGTCGCGAACCCCGAGGCGAGCAGCCCGAGCAGCGCGAGCTCGCCCCACAGCCAGGCCTGGTACTGGTCCCATCGGTTCGGCTGCACGTGACGCTAATCGGCATCGCGTGCCCGGCCGATAAGCGTGGAGTGGCCGACCGGATCCTGATCGTGGACGACCACCCGCTGACCCGGGAGGCGCTCGCGGCTCTGCTCGAGCAGCACGACTTCTGGGTCGTAGGCCACGCGGCCGACGGCGAAGAGGCCATCGCGCGGGCGCGGTTGCTGCAGCCGGACGTGGTCCTCCTGGACCTCACGATGCCCGGGCTCGACGGCCTCGCCGCGCTCCCGCGGATCCGGCTCGCGGCACCGGACTGCGAGGTCGTCGTCCTCACGGCCTCGGGCACGGAGGACGACCTGATGAGCGCGATCAGGGGCGGGGCGGCCGGCTACCTGCTCAAGACGGAGCCGCCCGGGAAGATCGTCCAGTACCTGCGCGGCGTCGTCCAGGGCGAGGCGGCGCTGTCGGGGGCCGTGGCCCGCCGGCTTCTCGACCAGGTCAGGCACGGCCAGGGCCGCGACTCGGCCGTACCGGACCGGATCGCCGAGCTGCTGAGCACCCGCGAGCTCGAGGTCCTGCTCCTCTTGGACGAGCATCTCGGCACCGACCAGATCGCCGCGCGGCTCTACATCTCCGAGCACACGGTCCGGTCGCACGTCAAGAGCCTGCTGCGGAAGCTCGGCGCCTCCTCGCGCCGGGAGGCGCTCGAGCAGCTCTCCCGCGCCCGCGCCGCCTGATTCGCCGCGGGAATTCGCCCACCGTGGGGGAGACCGTGGGGGAGTCGTTCTCCCGGCGGCCCGCCGATACTGGGATCAGCACAGCTTTCGGGAAACGGCGGCAACGTGGTGGCTTCGGAGCGACCGGCCCAACGGCCGGTCGCTTCACGTCTCGGCCTCGAAGCCGGCCAGGGCGGCCTCGACGAGCCGCGGCAGAGTCGCCAGGTTGTAGCCGCCTTCGAGCACGGCGGCCGTACGCGGGGCGAGCGCGGCGCAGCGGCGCGAGAGCTCGCGGAAGCCCTGTTCGGTGACGGACGTGTCGGAGATCGGATCCTCCAGGTGCGCATCGAAGCCCGCCGAGACGAGTAGCAGGTCCGGGGCGAAGCGGCTCAGGGGCGGCTCCACCTCGGCCTGGAACCCCGCGAGCAACTCCTCGTCCCCCGCGCCCGGATGGAGGACGACGTTCACGAGCGTCTCGCCCTGCTCGTCTGGGCCCCCGGTCCCGGGGTAGAAGGGCCAGCGGTGCAGCGAGGCGTAGAGCACGGACGGGTCGCCGGCAAATAGATACTGCGTCCCGTTGCCGTGGTGGACGTCGTAGTCGACGACTGCGACCCGCCCGACGCCCAGCTCGGCCTGCGCCCAGCGGGCGGCGACCGCGACGTTGTTGAACAGGCAGAAGCCCATCGCGCGTGCTGCGAGGGCGTGGTGGCCCGGCGGCCGGATGAGCGCGAAGCCGCCGGTTCTCGCCGCCTCCATGGCTGCGCCCGACGCGAGGCGCGCCGCGCGCCAGCTCGTCGAGGTCGCGACCGTGTCGTAGTCGAACCACGTGGGCTCCGCGACCGAGCGGATCAGCTCGACGTAGTCCGGCTCGTGGCACCGCTCGAGGTCGTCCGGCCCCGCCTCGGGCGCCTCGGCGACGCCGGGGAAGTGCTCGAGGAGGGCGCGGATCCGGTCGGGGCGCTCCGGATGGTCACCCGTCGGGTGGAGCGATGCGAGCTCGGGATGGCTGATCAACTCCATCTGCGCAAGTAACAGAGTGTTACTTGCTACGTGGGACCGCCGGGCCGTACGAGCGCAACAAGTAACAGAGTGTTACTTGCCCAGGGCGGCGAGGCGGTCGGCGAGGGCGCCGAGGCCGAGCTCCCTGACGAAGGTGGACGCCTCCCTCCACGTGGGCGTCTGGTCGGGAAGGGAAGGGAGCGGAGCGGAGGCGTCCACGGTCGCAATTCGCCGGTAGAGGAGCAGCTCCTCCGCCTCCGCCGCGAATCGCCCCGCCGCTAGGGCGGCCTCGAGCGTGCCGTGCTCGCGGAGGATGTCGGCCGCCTTCTTCGGCCCGATGCCCCGCGCGCCCGGAAGCCGGTCGGACGGGTCGCCGCGGAGGGCGATGAAGTCCGGCACCTGGCCCGGCTCGACGCCGTACCGCTCGCGGACCTCCGCCGGCCCGATGCGCGCGAGCTCGCTGACGCCGCGCACCGGCGCGAGGATCGTCGTCCGCTCGCTCGCCAGCTGGAACAGGTCCCGGTCGGAGGTCACGACGAGCACCCGGCCGCCCCGGCCCTCCTCGTCCCGCACGGCCGCGCCCAGGAAGTCGTCCGCCTCGTAGCCCGGCGCCTTCGCGGCGGCGAATCCGAGCGCCTCCACCACGCGTGGCAGGAGCGCCAGCTGCTCCAGGATGGACTCCTCGAAGACGCGCCCGCTCTGGTAGGCCTCGAAGGCTTCGTGGCGGTACGTCGGCACCTCGAGCGTGTCCCAGCCGACGAGGACCGCCCGCGGCCTCTCCGCCTGCCAGAGCTGCGCCAGCATCTGCGTGAACCCCACGACGGCGTTCAACCGGATCGACTTCGGCAGGGCGTGGTAGGCGCGGTGGGCGAGCGAGTCGCCGTCGACCGCCATCAGCGGCGCCTTCACAGCGACGCTTCGAGCTCGCGGATCGCCGCCATCAGCCGTTCCGTCGTCTCGACCGGGTCGTCCCCGGGCTCGACGGGCGGCCCGTAGGCCACGCGCAGCGGACCCAGCCGCGCGAGCCGGTCGGCGCCGGCGATCGCGGCGGGGACGAGCGGGACCTGCGCCTCGCGGGCGATCCGCGCGGCCCCCGTGTGCGACCGCGCCTCCCACTTCTTGCGGAGACCCTTCGCCCGGCGCGTCCCTTCGGGGAACATCACGACCATCTCGCCGGAGCGGCAGAGCTCGACTGCCGTTCTGATCGCCTCCGCGTCGCCCTCGCCTCGCCGGACCTTGAACGCGCCTGCCCCGTCCAGCACCCACTTCAGCGGCACCCAGTACAGCTCCGACTTCGCCATGAAGCGCAGGTAACGGCGGGGGAAGAGCGGCAGGCCCAGCGGCCACGGGTCGAGGTTCGACGTGTGGTTCGCGGCGAGGACGGCGCCGCCTTCGCGGGGCACATGCTCGAGCCCGCGCCAGCGCAGCCGAAAGAGGAGACGGACAGGAAGGTACGTAAGGAACCCGATCGCGAGGTAGAGAGCCGAGGGTCTCACGGGCCGAAGTATCCCGGCTAAGGTGATTCGCAATGCCTGAGACAAAGCTGCCTGACACGAAACAGCGCTCGCTGGTGATCGTCGAGTCGCCCGCCAAGGCGCGGACGATTGCGCGCTTCCTCGGCCCGGAGTTCGCGGTCGAGTCGAGCATCGGCCACATCCGCGACCTGCCCGAGCGGGCGGCCGACGTGCCGGCCGAGCACAAGCGCAAGCCCTGGGCGCGGCTCGGCGTCGACGTGGAGCAGGACTTCTCCCCGCTCTACGTGGTCAGCCCCGAGAAGAAGAAGGTCGTCGCCGAGCTGCGCAAGCGCGTGCTGGAGGCGAACGAGGTCCTGCTCGCGACCGACGAGGACCGCGAGGGCGAGGCGATCGCGTGGCACCTGAGCGAGGTGCTCCAGCCGAAGGTGCCCGTTCGCCGCATGGTCTTCCACGAGATCACCCGGGAGGCGATCGAGCGCGCGCTCGAGGAGACGCGCCAGATCGACGAGCGGCTGGTCGACGCGCAGGAGACCCGCCGGATCGTCGACCGGCTCTACGGCTACGAGGTCTCGCCGGTGCTCTGGAAGAAAGTGATGACGGGCCTCTCCGCCGGCCGCGTCCAGTCGGTCGCGACGCGGCTCGTCGTCGAGCGCGAGCGCGAGCGGATGGGCTTCACGGCGGCCGCATGGTGGGATCTCGAGGCGACGTTCGACCCGGGCCGCTTCTCGGCGCGGCTGACAGCGCTCGGGGGTAGGCGGCTCGCGCAGGGGCGCGACTTCGCCCGCGACGGGACCCTCGCCGACGCCGAGCTCGTCCGGCTGGAGGAGCAGCAGGCGCGCTCGCTTGCCGAGCGGCTGCGCGGCGAGGAGTTCAGGGTCGCTGCGGTCGAGCGGAAGCCGTACACGCGGCGCCCGGCCGCGCCGTTCATGACCTCGACGCTGCAGCAGGAGGCGAGCCGGAAGCTCCGCTTCACCGCCCAGACGACCATGCGCGTCGCCCAGCGCCTGTACGAGGGCGGCTACATCACGTACATGCGGACGGACTCGACCACGCTCGCCGAGTCCGCCCTCGCCGCGGCCCGGGAGCGGGCTCGCTCGCTCTACGGCGCCGGCCACGTCCCCGAGCAGCCGCGCCGCTACGACCGCAAGGTCAAGAACGCACAAGAGGCCCACGAGGCGATCCGCCCCGCCGGCGACCACTTTCGACTGCCTGCGGACCTCGCCGGCGAGCTCAGCGGCGACGAGCTCGCGCTCTACGACCTGATCTGGCGCCGGACGATCGCCTCCCAGATGGCCGACGCGAAGGGCGAGACGGTCTCGCTGCGGATCGCGGCCGCCGGTGCGGAGTTCTCGGCGTCCGGCACGACGATCACCTTCCGCGGCTTCCTCGCCGCCTACGAGGAGGGCCGCGACGACACGCCGGCGCGCGAGGAGGAGGACGCGATCCTGCCGCCCCTCTCCGAGGGCGACGTGCTGCAGCTCCGGAAGCTCGAGCCGCAGGAGCACAGGACGACTCCTCCGCCCCGCTACACCGAGGCGACGCTGATCCGGACGCTGGAGGAGCTCGGCATCGGCCGCCCCTCCACGTACGCCTCGATCATCGGCACGATCCTCGACCGCGGCTACGTCTGGAAGCGCGGCACAGCGCTCGTCCCGAGCTTCGTCGCCTTCTCGGTCGTAGCGCTGCTCGAGCGGCACTTCCGGCACCTCGTCGACTACGACTTCACGGCCCGCATGGAGGACGACCTCGACCGCATCGCCGGGGGGGAGGAGGAGCGGGTCGAGTGGCTACGGCGCTTCTACTTCGGAGCGGACGGCGGCGCCGGACTGCACGAGCTCGTGCAGGGCCTCTCCGAGATCGACGCGCGCGCGGTCAACTGCCTCGAGATCGGGGACGACATCGTCGTCCGAGTCGGTCGCTATGGCCCCTTCGTCGAGAAGGGCGAGAGGCGCGCCTCCGTCCCCGAGGATCTCGCGCCGGACGAGCTCACGGTCGAGCGCGCCGAGCAGCTTCTCTCGCAGCAGGTCGAGCAGCGCAGCCTGGGCGGCGAGCCGGAGATCCTGCTTCGCGTCGGCCGCTACGGCCCGTACGTCGAGCAGGGCGAGAAGCGCGCGTCGCTTCCCCCGGCCACGTCGCTCGACCAGGTCACGGCCGAGCTGGCGCATGAGCTCCTCTCGTTCCCGAAGACGCTCGGCGAGCACGAGGGGGTCCCGGTCACGGTCCACCGCGGCCGCTACGGCCCCTATGTGCAGCAGGGCAAGGAGACTCGATCCCTCGAGGAGGAGGAGCAAGCCTTCACGGTCACGCTCGACCAGGCGCTCGCGCTCCTCGCCCAGCCGAAGGCCCGCGGCCGGCGGCAGGCCGCCGCCCCGCTGCGCGAGCTCGGCACCGATCCGACCAGCCACAAGCCGGTCACCGTCAAGGCCGGCCGATTCGGCCCCTACGTGACCGACGGCGAGACGAACGCGAGCCTGCGCAAGGGAGACGACACCGAGTCGATCACGCTCGATCGTGCGCTCGAGCTGCTCGCCGAGCGGCGGGCGAAAGGGCCGGCCCCGAAGCGGCGCCGACGGGCTCCGTCACGCTGACCTGCCAACATTCGGGCCGACGCCGCGTCGTAACGGAATAGCCGCCGGCCTGATCCCGTTGTGCGGTTTGACGGGCTTCCTGCGGGCGAAGCCTACTAGCTAAGCGAGGAGTCGACACCTACAGTGCGAAAGCTGGGAGCCAGGCCCGAAACAGAAGGAGCGGAGAAGCGGTTGACCCAGGACCAGCTTCAGGAGCTGCTCGAGACGGAGCACGTCCGCGTGCTCGTCGACGGCGCCGAGGAGCGCGGCTTCGTCGAGGCCGCTGAGCTCGAGGCGCTCGCGCTCGAGCACGAGCTCGCCGACGGCGAGCTCGAGGAGATCCGCCACGAGCTCGAGCGGATGGGCGTCGAGATGCGCGAGGCGCTGCCTGCCGGGGAGAAGGGCGCCGAGTCCGCTCCCGAGCCCGAGGTCCCGGGCGGGACGGGCGACAGCCTCCAGCTCTTCCTCGCCGACGTCGGACGGCACAAGCTGCTCACGGCGGCGGACGAGGTCTACCTGGCAAAGCGGATCGAGAAGGGCGACCCGACGGCGAAGCGCCGGATGATCGAGTCCAACCTCCGGCTCGTCGTCTCGATCGCGAAGGGGTACCGCGGGCTCGGCGTGCCGTTCCTCGACCTGATCCAGGAGGGGACCCTGGGCCTGAACCGAGCAGTCGAGAAGTTCGACTGGCGCCGCGGCTTCAAGTTCTCGACCTACGCGACCTGGTGGATCCGCCAGTCGGTGCAGCGCGCGGTCGCGAACCATGCCCGGACGATCCGCGTGCCCGTGCACGTCGTCGAGCGGCAGCAGAAGCTCTCGCGCGCCGCGCGCCGCCTCGAGGTCGAGCTCGGGCGCGAGGCGACGAAGGCGGAGCTCGCGGAGGCGACCGGGCTGCCGATCCAGCACGTCGACGAGGCGCTCGG
>JACVRU010000029.1 GCA_014534295.1 Thermoleophilia bacterium
GCGCGGATCAGCCCGAGCGAGCCCTCCTGGATCAGGTCGAGGAACGAGAGCCCGCGGCCGAGGTAGCCCTTGGCGATCGAGACGACGAGGCGCAGGTTCGCCTCGATCATCTGCGTCTTCGCGGCCATGTCCCCGCGCTCGATCCGCTTCGCGAGGTAGACCTCCTCGTCCGCCGTCAGCAGCGGCACCTTGCCGATCTCGCGCAGGTAGAGCCGCAGCGAGTCGAGCGAGGGCTCGACCGTGAGGTCGAGCTTGGGAGCCGCCTTCGCCTCCTCCTCCGGGACGGGCTGCTCCTGCGGCGGGTGCTTGTGCTGCTCGCCCTCGAGCAGCTCGACGCCGTGGTCGATCAGGTAGGTGTAGAAGTCTTCGACCTGCTCCTTGGTGAGCTCGACGTCCTCCAGCCCCGTGACGATCTCGTCGTAGGTGAGGAATCCCTTCTCCTGGCCCTCCTGGACGAGCTTTTGCAGTTCCTCGACGTCGGGGAGCGAGATGTCGACGGTGAGCAATAGACCTCGGCTTTCCTCGCGTTGACACGCAAAGAGCCGGTACCACCTGCCCCCGGCTCACCTTCGGTGCGGCGGATCTTACATACGACGGTCGCAAAGTGGGAACACTTTCTTTACAGGTCCGCGACGACCTCGCCGACGCGCTCGCCGCGGCTGTTCTCGACCTGGGCAACGGCGAGCTCCTCGGGGCCGTCCAGGAACGCGGCCAGCGCCGGCGCCAGCGGCCGCCAGGAGCCGTCCTCGCACTTGAGCGCCACGCCCATCCCCTGCCCGTCGGCGGCGCAGAGGAGGCCCTCGGCGCCGCCCTTCGCGACCCAGCGCGGCCGCAGCTGCATCAGGCGCGTGTCCGGCGAGCCCGCGCCGCGGATCAGCTCCGGGTGGGCCCGCATCGCCGCCGCGACCCGGTCGCCTCCGGGAAGGCGCTCGAAGCGCGCGAACCCGTACGCCAGCCGGTGCAGCGGGTACGCGAACGTGACCACCCCGCAACCGTCCGACGCGGTCGCCAGCGGCGGCGCCTCGAGCGCCTCCTCGACGGCTTCCTGCATCGCCCGCTGGCACGGGTGCTCCGGGAGGCGGTAGCCGGGCGACTCCCATCCGCGCGCGCGGCAGAGCGCGAGCATCCCCGCGTGCTTGCCGGAGCAGTTGTGGAGGATGGCGCCGCCGCACTCGAGCTCCTCCTCGGAGGCCGGGGCCTTCGCGAGCAGCCCGCGCACCGCCTCGAGGTGACGCGGCTCCGCGAGGTGCGAGGCGGAGGCGATCGCCAGGTCGCGCTCGTCGAGGTCCTCGCGCGCGCGGACGAGCGGCAACGCCTGGATCGGCTTCGCCGAGGAGCGGAAGTACCCGACGAGCCCGGGGTCGCCGGCCGCGCGCACGACCTCGCCGCTCGGATCGGTGAGGACGGCGTGGACGCGGTGGCGCGCCTCGACCTCGCTCCCGCGGCGGACCTCGACGAGGATCGGCTCCACCCGGGAAGCCTAGTGCGGGCATCGCTTCTTGCGAACGGTCGAAAAAAGTCGTATGTTCCGGAAGAGTGGATCATTCCTCCGACTACGACGCGGACGACGTCCTCGTCGTCTCCGAGCCCGGGCAGCTGAAGGCGCTCGGAGACGATCTCAGGACGAAGATCGTCATGCTGATGCGCGACCGGGCACGGTCGACGCAGGAGCTGGCGGCCGAGCTCGGCCTGCCCAGGGGCACCGTCGCGCACCACGTGAAGGTGCTCCAGCGGGCCGGGCTCATCCGCGTCGTCCGCACGCGCAAGGTGCGCGCCGTCACCGAGAAGTTCTTCGGCCGCACCGCTCGCCTCTTCGTCTACAAGGTCGACGACCCTGCCGACGCCAGGGCGCTCGGGGCCGCCGCTCTCCGGCAGGCGGCGGACGAGCTGGCGGGAGCGCCGGAGGGCGCCACCTTCGGGCTGATCGGAGCCCGGCTCGCGCCCGAGGACGTGAAGCGCTTCGAGCGTCGCCTGCACAGGCTCGTCGACGACTTCCGGGCGCGCGAAGAGGCCGGCGGCACGCCGGTCCGGCTCGCCACTGCCCTCTGGAAGGGGCAGGACCCGCGTGCCTAGGCTGTGGCCGCGCGGGGGCCTCTGGCGGCACGGCGACTTCCTGAAGCTCTGGTCGGCCGAGACGATCAGCGTCTTCGGCTCGCAGCTCGGCGGCTTCGCGCTGCCGCTGGTGGCGATCATCACCCTGGACGTGAGCGCCTTCCAGGTCTCGGCGCTCTTCGTCGTCGAGTTCGCGCCCTTCCTCCTGATCTCGCTGCCCGCGGGAGTCTGGGTCGACCGGCTCCCGCGCCGCCCGATCCTGATCCTCGGCGACGTGGGCCGGGCGGCCGCGCTCGCCACCGTTCCGCTCGCCTACGCCTTCGACGTCCTCACGATCTGGCAGCTGTACGGGGTCGGCTTCTTCGTCGGGATCTGCACCGTCTTCTTCGACGTCGCCTATCAGTCGTATCTTCCCTCGCTCGTCGACCGGACGCAGCTCGTCGAGGGCAACTCGCGGCTCGAGGTCAGCCGGTCGGCGTCCCAGCTGGCCGGCCCGGCGCTTGCCGGCCTCCTCGTCGACCTGATGCGGGCGCCGCTCGTGATCGCCCTCGACGCCGTCAGCTTCCTGGTCTCGGCGGCCTTCCTCGGGCGGATCCGCAAGCGCGAGGAGGGGATCCCTACCCGGGCGCAGCGCAAGGAGGCCGGCGCGTCGATGCGCACCGAGCTCGGCGAGGGGCTGCGCTGGGTGCTCGGCAACCGCTACCTACGGACGATCGCGCTCTCGACCGCGACCTTCAACCTCTTCGGCTCGATGATGTTCGCGATCCTCGGCGTCTACCTGATCCGCGGGCTCGGGATGTCGCCCGCGCTGATGGGCCTCATCTTCGCGATCAGCCAAGCCGGCTACCTGATCGGGGCCCTCACCGCGAACCGCATCTCGGCGTGGGTCGGCGTCGGGCCGGCGATCGTCCTCGGTGCCCTCTGCGGCGTCGCGCAGCTGCTCGTCCCGCTCGCGCCGCAGGACGCCCGCGCCTCGGTGCCCTACCTGATCGCCTCCGGCCTGATCGTCAGCTTCGGCGTCGTGCTCTACAACATCACGCAGCTGAGCCTGCGCCAGGCGATCACGCCCGAGCGCCTCCAGGGCCGGATGAACTCGGTGATCCGCTTCATCGTCTGGGGCGTCATGCCGGTCGGGCAGCTCACCGGAGGCGCGATCGCCACGCAGTTCGACCTCCGCACCGCGATCTGGGTCGGAGCGATCGGCACCGCGATCGCGTGGGTGCCGGTGCTCGTCGGGCCCGTCCGGTCGCTGCGCGCGGTGCCGGAGGGGCCGGCCGAGGAGGCTGTGCGGCTCGCCGAGACTGAGGGCGAGGCGCTGATGCCGGGGCCGTTCCCGCAGCCCGAAGAGCCGTAGGCTCTCGGCTATGGGCGACCTCTGGCGCCACCGCGACTTCCTCAGGCTCTGGGGCGCCCAGACGATCAGCACGGTCGGCACGCAGATCACGCTGATCGCGCTGCCGCTGACCGCCATCATCGTGCTCGACGCGAGCACTTTCGCGGTCGCTGCGCTGACCGCGATGGACACGCTTCCGTTCCTGCTCCTGGCGCTGCCCGCCGGGATCTGGATCGACCGGATGCGGCGGCGGCCGCTGATGGTCGTCGCCGAGGTCGGGCGGGCGGGGGCGCTCCTGTCGATCCCCGTCGCCTACCTGCTCGACGTGCTCACGCTCGGGCAGCTGTTCGTCGCGGGCTTCGCCGCCGGGGCGCTCGCGGTCGTCTTCGACCTCGCCTACCTCAGCTACCTGCCCGGGCTCGTCGGACGGGAGCGGCTCACCGGCGGCAACGCGCGCATGGAGGCGACGCGGGCCGGCGCTCAGGCGGCCGGCCCCGGGCTCGGCGGGGTCCTCGTCGGGCTCTTCGGGGCGCCGATCGCGATCCTGGCCGACGCGGTCAGCTACGTGCTCTCGGCGTTCCTGATCGGGTCGATCCGGCACACGGAGCCGGAGCCCACCGCCGAGCGCCGCTCGGCCCTGGCGGAGCTCCGGGAAGGCATCGGCTACGTCTTCCGTCAGCCCTACCTGCGCGCGCTGACGCTGACGATCGGCGCCTCGAACCTCTTCACCTTCATGGTGATCGCGTTGTTCATGGTCTACGCCGTCCGGCGGCTCGGGCTCTCCCCGGAGCTGATCGGCCTCGTCTTCACGATCGCGAGCCTCGCCGGGCTCGTGGGCGCGGTGGTCAACGGCAGGATCATCCGGCGGGTCGGGATCGGCCCCACGATCGTCGCGACCTCGATGCTCGCGAGCCTCTCCTGGCTGAGCGTGCCGCTCGCGCCGCCGTCCAACCCGCTCCCGCTCGTAATCGCGGGCGCGGTGCTGGGCCCGTTCTTCGGCGTCATGTTCAACCTCAACCAGCTCAGCCTCCGCCAGGCGATCACGCCCGAGCGGCTGATGGGCCGGATGAACTCGGTCGTGCGGTTCATGTACTGGGGGACGATGCCGATCGGCTCGCTCGCCGGCGGCGCCGTGGCGACGCTGATCGGCATCCGGCCGACGCTCTTCCTCGGCGTGGTCGGCGGGACGCTCGCGTTCGCGCCGCTCGCGGTGACGTCGCTCGCCCGGCTGCACGCGATCCCGACCGAGCCCGAGGAGGTCCCCCCTCTCACGCCGCTCGTCCCCGCCCCGCTGGTGCCGGATGCCTGAGCTGCCGGAGATGGAGGCGCTGCGGCGGGCCCTCGACGGTCCGGTCAGCGCGCACCCGATCCTCCGTGCAGGCCCCGCGCACGTCGTGACGCTGAAGACGTTCGACCCCCCGCTCCACACGCTCGACGGCCGGAGGCTCGCCGGCGCGGAGCGGCGCGGCAAGCGCCTCGTCTTCCCGACGGAGGACGGCGGGCTCGCCCTCGTCGTGCACCTGATGACGGCGGGGCGGCTGCGCTGGCTGCGCGCCGGCGAGGCCGGCCCGAAGAAGCCCGCCTTCCAGCTCGCCTTCGAGGGCGGCGGTCGGCTGGTGATGACGGAGGCCGGCTCGAAGAAGCGCGCCGGCGTCTGGCTCCTCACCCCGGAGGAGGCCGAGGACCAGGTGGCGCACCTCGGCCCGGAGGCGCTGGGGCTCGGCGCGGAGCGCCTCGGCGAGATCCTCGGCCGGGAGGCCCGGCGGCTCCATCCGCTCCTGCGCGACCAGCGCGCGCTCGCCGGCATCGGGCGTGCCTGGTCGAACGAGATCCTCCACCACGCGCGGCTGTCCCCGTTCGCAGTCTCGACCGAGCTCGACGACGAGGAAGTGGGGCGGCTCGCGGAGGCGATCGACGCCGAGCTCGAGCGCGGGCTCGAGCTGCGCGAGCGCGGGGCCTCCGACGCGAAGACCTACCGCGTCCACGACCGGTTCGGGGAGCCGTGCCACGTCTGCGGCACGCCGCTGGAGCGGGTCGAGTACGAGGAGCACACGATCTACTACTGCCCGCGGTGCCAGACCGGCGGGCGCGTGCTCAAGGACCGCCGGCTGTCCCGGCTACTTCGCTAGCTTCGCGAGCGCCTCGGCCCGCTGCGCCAGCTTGTCTCGGCTGCCCGCGATCGCCTTCGAGCCGCCGGCGAGCTTGCCCGCACGCGACTGGATCGCCCCCACCTGCTGCCGGAGGTAGGCGAGCCGCTCGTCGACGTAGGCGGGGTCGAGCTGAACGAGGCTCGTCCCCTTCAGGTAGTCGCCGAGCTCCGCGACTGCGCCGGTCAGGGCCGCCGCCGAGTCGCGCAGCGCCGCTCCCTCGGCCGCGAGCTGCTTCGAGGCCGTCCCGAGCGCGCCCGCCTCCGCGAGGATCGGCTTGGCGGCCTGGCGGAGCTGCGCGACGAGCGCGCGCTGGCGGGCGAGCTGCATCTGCGTCCGCTGGAGCTTCGCGCTCGTCTCGGTGGCCACGAGCGTGGCCTCCTGGAGCTCGACGTCCGCGGCCTGGGCGCGGCCGGCCTCGTGCCGCCAGACGCCGACGAAGAGGACGGACGCGCCGGCCGCCCCGAACAGGAAGGCTGCGAGGACGAGCGCCCACACGCCTCCGCGGACGGAGACGGAGGCCGGGCGACGGGCCACCGGGACCATGGAGCCCGGTTTCGCAGCCCGCGCTTGGACTCCTTCCGGAAGAAGGCGGGCCCCACGGGCGTCTGGTGGTCACTCCGTCTGAGGGTCGGCGCGCTGCTCCTGGCCGACCACCGGTGCAAGGGGGAGGCGCACTCGTAGCGTCTCCCCCTCTTCCTCGACGGAGCCGCCGAGGGCGTCGAGGATCCTGACGCCCACCGCCGCCCCGAGGTCGCGGAGCTCGCGCCCGAGGCAGATCTCGGCGGTCGCCGCGTCGACGGGGGCGAGCACGAGACTCGTGCCGTCGGCCGTGACCTCGACCCGCTCGAGGCCTCCGTGACGGAGCGCGCAGTACGCGAGCGCCCGGAGGGCGCGGCGCGCGGAGTCTTCGTCCACGCCGACCTGGGCGCCGGTCCCGCCGACGGCGACACCGTCTAGGGAGTCCGCAGCCGAGCGCGCGAGCTCGAGCGTGTCCACCTCCGCCACGAGCGGCTCCCAGCGCCCGGACTCGATGCGCGCCGCGAGCGCGAGCTCCTCGAGCAGGTCGGCGAGCTGGCCGGAGGCGGCGTCGATCATCCCGAGGTAGCGCGCGAGCTGCTCCTCCACCTCCATGCGGGTCAGCGTCTTGGCGAAGCCCGCGACGGTCGCCAACGGCGTCCGCAGGTCGTGGCAGGCCAGCGAGACCAGTCGCGCGAAGGACGTATCCTGGGCGGACATGGGCGAGCGTGAGATTCTGACACCCGACCTGCAGGCTTCGTCGCCGGAGGTGCGCATCGGCCTCTCCCGAGTGGGCGTGAGCGGCGTCAGCAAGGCGATCCGGCTCAGCCACGCGGGCTCGGAGAAGCTGATCGCCGCCGAGATCGACTGCACGGTCGACCTCGATCCGGCGCAGAAGGGCGTCCACATGTCGCGCTTCCCGGAGCTGTTCGAGGAGGCGATCGACGAGGTCGTGATCGGCGAGGCGCTGCTCGTCGAGGCGCTCGCGGAGCACATCGCCCGCCACGTCGCCGACCGGCAGCGCGCCCTCCGCGCCGAGGTGAAGATCACCGCCCGTTACCCGCTCCAGCGGGAGACGCCGGTCACGCGGCTGCCCACGCAGGAGCTCGTCTCGATCATCGGCATCGCGGCGGCGTCGGACCGCGGCGTCCGCCGAGTCGTGGGCGTCGAGGCGACCGGGATCAACGCCTGCCCGTGCGCGCAGGGTCTCGTCCGCGGCCGGGCCGCCGACCGCCTGCTCGAGGCGGGCTTCGAGGAGGGCGACGTCGACCGGATCCTGGAGCTCGTCCCGCTCGCCACCCACAACCAGCGGGGGCGCGGGACGCTCTACGTCGGCACGGACCTGACCCTCAACGCCGAGGCGCTGGTCGAGCTCGTCGAGCGCTCGATGAGCTCGCCCGTCTACGAGTTGCTCAAGCGGCCGGACGAGCTGTTCGTCGTCGAGCACGCGCACCTCCAGCCCCGCTTCGTGGAGGACTCCGTGCGCGCAGCGCTGGCGCTGACGCTCGGGCGGTACCCGGAGCTCGACGACGCGGACTTCCTCTTCTCGCGCCAGGTGAACCTCGAGACGATCCACACTCACGACGTCGTCGCAGAGCGGCACGGGACGGTCGGGGAGCTGCGCCGCGAGCTCGCGGACGGCACGCACCTCGCCCGCCACACCGAGCTCCGCGACTGGCTCAGCGCCTGACGAGCTCGAGCGAGCCGCCGACCCGCCGCGCGCCGAGGGGCAGCAGGAGCGCCTTCGATGCCTCGTTGTCGTCGTCGATCTCGGTGGAGACCTCGGCTAGGCCCCGCGCGCGAAGGGCCGCGAACGCGGAGGCCAGCAGCGCGCGCGCCACGCCCCGCCGCCGGTAGCCGGGAAGGACGCCGATCATCCCGAGCCGCGGCCCGGCCGGGTTGTGCCAGACCCTGACGAGCCCGACGTACTCGCCGTCCTCCGCCACCGCCACGAGGTAGGTCGACGGGTCGTAGGCGTCGTCGAACTCCCCCCGGAAGCCCGCCTCCTCCCAGCGCCAGCCATCCGTGCCGGGGACGTCCTGCCGCAGCGCGTCGTCCAGCAGGCGCAGCCGCTCCAGCTCGACCTCGTCAGCCGTGACGAGCCGCACTCCCTCCGGGAGGACGGCAGGCCGCACGGGCTCCGTGCGGAGGAGGTAGCGGCTCTCGCGCCGGCTGACGACGAACCCGAGCCGTTCGCAGCGCGCCAGGGATTCCGAGTCGGTCTCGGAGAGGGTGCAGTAGACCTCGCCGTCGGGCAGCTCCGACAGCTCCGACAGCTCCGAGACCCGGACGAAGCGGCGGCCGTCGGGCCGGATCAACGGGCCGCCGCGGCCCGACGTCTGAGCTCGAAGCGGCTCTCCGTCCCCGCCAGCAGCCTCCGGACGTTCGCCCGGTGCAGCACCGCCACGGCGACCGCGGCTCCGAGCCCGAAGCCGATCACCGGCCACGGCTCCCCCAGAAGCCATGCGAACAGCGGAATCGAGGCAGCAGCGGCGATCGAGGACGCGGAGGCGTACCGCGAGAGCACGAAGAAGAGGATCCAGAGCCCGAAGGAGGCGAGCCCCACGAGCGGCGCCACGCCGAGCAGCGCCCCGCCGGCGGTGGCCACGGTCTTCCCGCCCTTGGCGAAGCCCATGAACGCGGGTCGCCAGTGCCCGAGCATCGCCGCGCCGCCGGCCAGCACGCCCGCGAGCTCGCCGGTGAGCAGCGTGGCGGCGAGCGCGGGCGCGAAGCCCTTGAGGACGTCCAGCAGCATGACCGTCAACCCGAGCCGCCGACCGTGGATGCGCCAGACGTTCGTCGCGCCGACGTTCCCGCTCCCGTGACGCCGGATGTCGTCGTGCTTCAGCAGCCGCACGAGCCAGTAGCCGAACGGGACCGAGCCGGCCAGGTAGCCGGCGGCGGCCAGGAGCGCGATCAGCGCGGGATCTGGTAGCCCGCCACCCATGCGTTGACGACGCTCCAGTCGAGGTTCGCGAGGAACGCGTCGATGTACGAGGCGCGGTCGGTCTGGTAGTCGAGCCAGTACGCGTGCTCGTAGACGTCCAGCGCGACCAGCGGGGTCGCGTTCCAGATCGGGTACGTGTTCTGGGCGTCCCCCACGTAGTTGAACAGCCGCCCCTCGTCCCAGTCATAGGCGGTCCAGGCCCACCCACGCCCGGCCATCCCCGTCGCCTTCAGGTCGTCGCGCCAGGCGCCGGCCGAGCCGAAGTCGCGGCGAATCAGGTCGCCGATCGCGCCGTCCGGGTCGCCGCCGGGGCCCCCGAGATGCTCGAAGTAGAGCTCGTGGTTCTTGATCCCGCCGATCGCGAACGAGAGCTCCACCTTCAGCACGCGCAGCTCGGAGTAGGCCTGGTTGGCGCCCCCGAGATCGACCTCGGCCAGCTTGCCGAGGATCTCGTTCCGCTTGCCCACGTAGCCCTGGTAGAGCTTGTAGTGCGCGTCGATCGTCTCGCGGGAGATCCCGTCGAGATCGTGCAGGGCCGGCTTGAGCTCGCGCGGCGCGATCTCCTCGAACTGGAACGCAAGCGTCGACACCACGCCTCCTTGTCGATTGCCCGAAACGGAAAGGGAGCATAACGCTCCCCTTCCGGCGACCACGTCCTGGGAGGCTTCAGCTGAAGACGACGTTGCTGGAGTTCGGGAGGTAGCACGACCCGGCGACCGTCGGGCCCATTCGGATCCGGACCCGCTTGCCCGCGGCGACCCGGGACCTGAAGGCGCGGCCCGAGATCACCGTCGGCGCCACGCCGAGCCCCGTGTCGACGAGCCGCACCCAGCGGACGTGCACCCAGACGCGGCGGACGGCGTTCCAGCGCTGGAAGCTGACGTTGCGGCCCGCGAACGACCGGGCGGCGAAGACCCTGACCCGGTACCGCTGCGGCGCCACCTTCGCGAGGGCGATCCGCGGCCGGACGCGCACCGTCACAGCGTCGCTCGCGGCCGAGCCCCACTGCGCCCGGAAGGCGGTCCGGTCGAGGGGCCTCGTCGAGAACGCCCAGGTGCCGTTGGCCTCGGTCTTCACCTCGCCGACCTTCACGGACTCCGTCGCCCCGCACCGCTGGGCAAAGATCGAGACCGTCTCGTTCCCCCTCGCAGTCGAGATCCTCCCCGAGAGCGCGGTGCCGCGACCGTACCGGACGACCTTCGGCTGGGCCGCGAGCGACACTGTCGGGCCTGCCTCGACCACCACCGTCCCCCGCTGGCGCGGGCTGACGAGCGGATCCTCGTAGCGGAACCGGCCGACGCGCGGGAACGTGAACGAGAAGGTCTGCGCCGGAGCGAGCGCCGGCGACGCGAAGCCCGCGTCCTGGGAGACGACCTGCCGGTTGCGCGTGTCGGCGTTCGTCCAGACGACCGTGTCACCCGGCCTCGCGGTCACGGTGCCCAGCACGAAGCCGGCCCGCGTGATCGAGACCTGGATCGTCGCGGTCGTCGAGCCGGAGGAGAGCGGCGCGACCGCCACCGCAGCCACGAACGTGAGGACCAGCACGAGTCTCTTCATGTCGTGAGAACGTCGAGGAAGGCACTGCCGTTACGGGATACTCCGGCCGTGAGGGCACTCGTCACGGGTGGTACCGGCCGCGTCGGATCGGCGGTCGTCGCCAAGCTGCGCGCCGAGGGCCACGAGGTGTTCGCGGCCGGCCGAGGCGAGGGCGACCTGAGCAGGGCCGAGGGCTCGCGTGACCTAGTCGAGCGCACCGTCGCCGAGCTCGGCGGCCTCGATCTCCTCGTCCACGCGGCAGGCGAGGGCTTCGTGCCGAAGCCGGTCGAGGAGGTGACGGAGGCCGACTGGGACGCCGCGCTAGGCGCGACTGCGAAGGGGACGTTCTTCGTCGCCCAGGCGGCGGCGCCCCACCTGCGCGAGGCCCGCGGGGTGATCGTGATCGTCGAGGACGTCGCGGCGTACCAGGCGTGGCCCTCCTTCGCCTCCCACTGCGCCGCCAAGGCGGCGCAGGCGATGCTGACCCGCGTGCTCGCTCGCGCGCTCGCGCCGGAAGTCCGCGTCTGCGGCGTCGCGCCGGGCCCAGTGGCCGTCTCGCCCGGACAGGAGGGGCGCAGGGCCGACGAGACCGCACTCGGGCGGGTAGGCTCGCCCGAGGACGTGGCTGACGCGGTCGTCTTCCTCGCCGCCGCGGAGTTCGTCACGGGGGCGACGCTCGTCGTGGACGGGGGTCTCCTGCTGCAAACCGGACGGCGGCCGCATGCGTAGAGAGCACGAGATGGAGCTCGCGGTCGCGGCCCCGCGCCTCGCACCGCTCCCGGCTCCCCGCCGCGATCCCGACGGCGAGCTCGTCGTCCGCGTCGCCCGTGGAGACCGGGGCGCCTTCGAAGCGCTCTACGAGCGGTACGTCCGCTCGGTCTACGCGCTCGCGCTCCGACGGTTGGGCGACCGGCACAGCGCCGAGGACGCTGTCCAGGAGACCTTCGCCGCGGTCTGGCGGTCCGCGCGGACGTACCGGCCCGAGCGTGGGCCGGCGGCGCCCTGGCTGTACTCGATCGCGCGCAACGCCGCCGTCGACCGGCTGCGTGCGCGCGTCGTCCTGGCCGAGCCGCCGGACGCTCCGGATGCCGCCCCCGGCCCCTCCGATCGCGCCGAGCGCGACTGGCTCAGCTGGCGGGTCCACCGCGCGCTCGGGGAGCTCCCGGAGGCGGAGCGCGAGGTGCTGGCGCTCGCCTACTGGGGCGGCCGCTCGCAGAGCGAGATCGCCGCCGAGCTCAGCATCCCGCTGGGAACCGTGAAGACGCGTACCCGGAGCGGCCTCGCCCGGCTCGCGCGCATCCTGGACGAGGAGGACTTGCGGTGAGGCGGGCGCCCGACTTCGACGAGCTGGTCGGCGAGGAGGTCGGCCCGCACGAACGCGAGCGGCTGCGCCGCGCGCACGAGGCGCTGCTCGCAGCCGGCCCGCCGCCGGACCTCCCGGAGAGCCTGGCGCGCCCGCGGGGGCCGCGCCGCCGCACGGGCTCCCTCCTGCTGCCCCTCGCGGCCGCGCTCGCGCTCGTGGCCGCCTCGTTCGGCGCGGGCTGGCTCGCCCGCGGCGACGACTACCAGGTCGATTTCGCGCTGGGCATGCACGGCACGTCGGCCGCGCCCGCCGCCTCGGCTGAGCTGCTCGTCTTCGAGAAGGACGCGGCCGGGAACTGGCCGATGGAGATGAGGATCAGCGGCCTGCCGGATGGCCGTTACGAGCTCGTGCTCACGCGCGACGGGAAGCCGGTCGAGTCGTGCGGGCTCTTCCTCGTCCGCGGCCGGACGGTGACGCTGCTGAACGCGCCGTACCGGCTGCGGGAGTACGACGGCTGGGCCGTGACGCCGCCGGGCTCGGGGCGCATCCTGCTCCGGACGGACGAGATCTAGGCTAGGGCGCGACGCGCGCGTTCTTCACGAACGCGTCGTACGTGACCGGCATCAGCCGCTGGAGGAACGTCTCGCACGCCTCGGCGTAGCGCCGGATCTCCCGCTGAGCGGTCTCGGCCGCGCGCAGCGAGACGAAGTTCATCAGCGCGCGCGCGTTGACCGTCCAGTAGAACTCGGTGTAGGCCCCGACGGGCATCACGCTCCGCGCGAGCTCGCGCGCCACGCCCTGCTCGACCAGCCGCTCGTAGGCGGCGTAGGCCGTCTCGTAGACGTCCTGGAGCGTCTCGCGGGTCGTCTCCGCGACCTCCGGGTCGACCGGCTCGAACGAGTACGCGCCCGGCTTCCCGACCTGCGAGCGGACGTCTTCGGGCTCCGGGACGTAGAAATCGTCGGTCGCGCGCGCGTAGCGCATCGAGAACTCGTTGAAGGAGCCGATCCGGTGCCGGAACCACTCGCGCGCCACGAAGATCGGGCAGCGGACGTGGAAGCGGAAAGCGTTGTGTTCAAACGGCGTCCCGTGGCGGTCGCGCATGAGGAAGCGGATCAGGCCCTCGTCGGACTCGTCCATCGACTCCTTGCGCCGCGCGAAGCTGACCCGCGCGGCGTTGACGACCGAGAGGTCGGTGGCCATCGCCGCGTCGAGGCGGACGAAGCCGTGGTCGAGCACGCGGACACTGCTTTCGGGCAAGATCGTCTCGGGCAAGACTTCGGGCGTGGCCATGCCGGCGAGTGTAACGAGGGCATATGTCGGCGCCTCCGGCTTCTCCTACCCGAGCTGGCGCGGCGGCTTCTACCCGGCCGGCGCGAGGCCGGCGGACTTCCTCCGGCTCTACGCCGAGCGCCTGCCGTCGGTCGAGCTGAACACGACCGGCTACCGCGTCCCGGCCCGCGAGCAATTCGAGCGCTGGGCCGCGGCGACCCCCGCCGGCTTCCGCTTCGCGGTCAAGCTGCGCCGGTTCGACGAGCGCGTCCGGCTGCTCGGCGACCGGCTCGGGGTCGTCCGCCTCGTCGTGAGCTCGAAGCGGGACGACGCGCTGCTCGACCGGCTCGCGGGCACGCAGCTCCCGCTGGCCCTCGACCTCCACCACGCGAGCTGGGACGGTGTCGACGTGGCGCCCGCCGTCCGCGTGAACGACTGGGAGGCCGACGCGCCCTTCCGCTACCTCCGCTTCCGCGAGCCGCCCTACTCCGAGCGGGAGCTACGGGAGCAGGCGGGCCGCATCGCGCCGCTGCTCGCCGCCGGCGTCGACGTCTACGCCTACTTCCGCCACGAGGACGAGCCGACGGCACCCGCCTACGCGGAGCGGCTGCTCGAGCTCCTCGGCTCCCACGCGGCCTCGACGACGTAGCCGTCGGGGTCGCGGCACTTGACGCTGACGTACTCGGGCTCGTCCCACCAGCCGGCGATCGGCACGCCGTCGGCGACGAGGCGGTCGCGGAAAGCCCGCACCTCCTCGGGCGAGCCCAGGGGGACGCCGAAGTGGAGGAACTCGGGCAGCACGATCGGCTCACGCGTCGGCCCGAGCGCGAGCGAGAAGCCGTTTCGGTCGTAGAGCATCACGACGCCACCGTCGTACTCGCGCGGCGGCTCGGCGTCGAAGCCGAAGTAGCTCTCGTAGAAGCGGCGGGAA
>JACVRU010000043.1 GCA_014534295.1 Thermoleophilia bacterium
CAAGCTCGACGGCGAGGTCGGCGTGCTGGGCAATGGTGCCGGTCTGACGATGTCGACCGTCGACGTCGTCACCTTCGTCGGCGGCCGGCCCGCGAACTTCTGCGACCTCGGCGGGGGCGGCAACGCCCAGGGCGTCGTCGACGCGCTCGAGGTGATCACCGCCGACCCGCAGGTGCGGTCGATCCTCTTCAACATCTTCGGCGGCATCACACGCTGCGACGAGGTTGCGCGGGGGATCCTGGAGGCGCTCGCGCGGCTAGGGCTCGAGCAGCCGATCGTCGTCCGGCTCGACGGCACGAACGCCGAGGAGGGCCGGCAGATCCTGCGGGACGCGGCGTCGCCGAACGTCCATCCCGAGGCCACGATGCTCGACGCCGCGCGGCGGGCCGTGGAGCTGGCGGCGTGAGCGCGGACGTGTGGAGCGGACGGGCGGACGCCTACCGGGGCGCCGCCGATCAGCAGGCCGGCGACGACCTCGAGCTGCTCGTCTCGTGGGCCGAGGGGCGGACCGCCCTCGATGTCGCGACCGGAGGCGGCCACACCGCCGGCCGCCTCCGCGAGGCGGGCTTCGACGTGGTCACGCTCGATCCCGCGCCGGGGATGCGGGCCGACGTGCTCGCACGCGCGGAGGACATTCCCTTCGCCGACGGCTCCTTCGACGTCATTACGTGCCGGATCGCGCCGCACCACTTCGAGGACGTCGGGGTTGCGGTCGCCGAACTGGCCCGAGTGAGCCGCGACCTCGTCCTCGTCGAGGACACGCTCTACGAGGACGAGCGCGTCGAGGAGGCCGAGCGCCTCCGCGACCCGACGCATGTGCGCTCGTACTCGGAGGAGGAGTGGCGGGGCCTCTTCGACGCCGCCGGGCTCACTGTCGAGGAGATCCGCGTCGTGGAGAAGTCGCGGCCGGTGGATACCTGGCTCGAGCGCGCCGGCTGCACGGGAGCGGAGGCCGAGCGAGTGAAGGAGCTGCTCGGCGACCGCGTCGCCGGCGGCGAGTACGTCGACCGCAAGATTCTGCTCAGAGGGCGGAAGCGCTAGTGGCGATCATCGTCGACGCGAACACGCGGCTCGTCGTGCAGGGGCTGACGGGGAGCGAGGGGCGCTTCCACGGGCTCCGGAACCGCGCCTACGGCACGAACCTCGTCGCCGGCGTCACGCCGGGGAAGGGCGGCCAGGACGTCGAGGGCATCCCGGTCTTCGACACGGTCGTCGAGTCGGTCGAGGCGGCCGGAGCGAACACCGCTCTGATCTTCGTGCCTGCCCGCTTCGCCGCCGACGCTATCTACGAGGCGGTCGACGCCGGCATCGCCACGGTGATCTGCATCACCGAGCACATCCCGGCCCACGAAATGCTGCGTGTCTACAACTCGACGCGGCCGAAGGGCGTGACGCTGATCGGGCCGAACTGCCCGGGCGCGTGCTCGCCGGGCAAGGCGAACGCGGGCATCATCCCGGCCGAGATCTTCCGGGAGGGCGCGGTAGGCCTCGTCTCTCGCTCGGGCACGCTCACGTACCAGATCGGCTTCGAGCTCGCTCAGCTCGGGCTCGGCAACTCGACCATCGTCGGCATCGGTGGCGATCCCGTCGTCGGCTCGTCGTTCATCGACATCCTCGAGCGTTTCGAGACGGACGAGGAAACCGAGACGGTGGTGATGGTCGGCGAGATCGGCGGCGCGGAGGAGGAGAAAGCCGCGGAGTTCATCCGGGACTCGATGACGAAGCCCGTATTCGCGTACATCGCCGGCTTCACGGCCCCGCCCGGGAAGACGATGGGCCACGCGGGCGCGATCATCTCGGGCTCGGCGGGCACCGCCCAGGCGAAGAGAGAGGCGCTCGAGAACTGCGGCGTGCGGGTCGGCACGACGCCGACCGAGGTGGCCGAGCTCGTCGCGCAGGCCGCGGCCGCCCCGACCGCGTGATCTCGTTCGCGCGGGGCGCTCCGGCTCCGGAGTGCATCCCGGTCGCCGAGCTCGCCGACTGCGCCGGCGCGGCGATCGAGCGGGACGGCGTCGCGGCGCTCTCCTACGGGCCGGTCGGGGGCTACGGCCCGCTGCGCGAGTGGCTCGCCGAGCGGCACGGCGTCGAGGCCGGACGCGTCCTCGTCACGAACGGCGGCCTCCAGGGGCTCGCCTTCGTCGCCGAGGCGCTGCTCGCGCGCGGCGGGCGGCGTGTGCTGGTCGAGGGCCCGACGTACGACCGGACGCTGACGATCCTCGCGCGGCTCGGCGCCGAGGTCCAGACCGTGCCGATGGACGAGGAGGGCCTGGAGGTCGACGCGCTCGAGGCGGCGCTCGGCGCGGGGCCGCCGCCGGCTTTCCTGTACACGATCCCGACCTTCCAGAACCCGAGCGGCCGCACGCTCGGCGCCGAGCGGCGCGGGCGGCTGGCGGCGCTCGCCCGAGAGCGCGGCCTGACCGTGGTGGAGGACGACCCGTACGGTGTCGTCCGCTTCGAGGGCGAGCCGCTACCGACGCTGCACGAGCTCGCGGACGGGGAAGGGGTCGTCTACGCCTCGTCGTTCTCGAAGACCGTGGCCCCGGGGCTGCGGGTCGGCTACTTCGTGCTGACGCCCGACCTGGTCGCGCCCGCAGAGGCCGTCGCCGTCTCGGCGTACATCACCCCCGTCTTGCTCGGCCAGGCGACCGTCTGGGAGCTGATCCGGCGCGGCGGCTTCGAGCCGAACCTCGAGCGCGTGCGCGACCTCCTCCGCTCGCGCCGCGACGCGATGCTGGCCGCCCTCGAGCGCGCCTCGCCGGACGGCTCCTCGTGGAGCCGTCCCGAGGGGGGCTACTTCCTCTGGGTCGAGCTCGGCGTCGACAGCAGCGAGCTCCTCGACCGCGCCATTGCCGCCGGAGTCGCGTTCGTCAGGGGGTCTGACTTCTTCCCCGGCGGTCGCGGCGGCCGCACGGCGGCCCGCCTCGCGTACAGCTATCCCAGCCCGGCCGAGATCGGCGAGGGCGTCGCACGCCTCGCCGACCTGATCGGCCGAGGGAGGGGTCGGCCCTAGGCCGCCGCGTGCTGCGCGACTGCGGCGAGGGAACGGGGCACCAGCCGCGGCTGCTGAGGGGGCGAGAGCGAGCCGCGGCTGACGGCCCTGAAGGTGGGACAAGGTGCGTCCCCCGGGAGGGCGCAGAGGCCGGCTCGGCGGAAGTAGCACTCCTTACAGGTCACTCCAGCCCTTTTGCTCATTCCGCCGTTATGCTCGCCTCGTTGGCCACCACCGACAAGGGCGGATTCTTAGTCCCCAGCCCCGAGGAATCAAGCGTTGTCAAGAATGAATAACACGCAATTTCCGCCCGTTTCCGGCCGCTGGAAAATGGCTAATCCTGGCCGTTTTCGGCCGCCGTTGCCAGCGCTTGCAACGCCTGTTGAAAACTCTCCACAGGAACGATGCGCATCCCCTCCGCATGGCGTCGCGCCTCCTCCGCGTTATCCCCAGCGGGGACGAGGAAGACCTCGATCCCGGCCTCCCGCGCGCCGATCGCCTTCTGCTTGATCCCGCCGACCGCGCCGACCGACCCGTCCAGGGCGAGCGAGCCCGTGATCGCGACGAGGAGCCCGCGGTCGACGTCGCGGCCGAGCTCCTCCAGCACGCCGAGCGCGAACGCGAGGCCGGCGGACGGCCCGCCGATGTTGCCCGCGTCGATCTCGACGTCGAGCGGCAGGCCGATGTCGACGGACTGCTCCACGAGCACGCCCAGGACGCCGCGTGCCGGGTCTTGAGGGTCGGCGGCGAGCCGGAACTCGAGGCTCAGGCGCTCGTCTCCCCGGCGCACGGCGACCGAGACCTCCTGACCGGGCCTTCGCTCGGCGAGCACGGCCCGGAGCCGCGCGACGGTGTCGATCCGGGTCCCGTCGACCTCGACGATCACGTCGGCCGGGTGGAGCCGCCCGGCCGCCGGCGTGTCGGGGAGTACCTGGACCACGAGCGCGCCGTTCTCCGTCGCCTCGACGTCGTGGCCCGCCTCCCGCAGCGCCACGGCGGCCGCCACCCGCTGGGAGCGCGACATCACCTGGAGGCTGGACCGCCGCCGGTCGGCCTCGTCGAGGCCGGCCGGGTTGACCGCGTGGGCGGGGACGAGCGACGCGCCGTCGTGGAAGACGCCGGGAAGGAGCCGCTCGGCGATCGACGGCCTGCGGACGATCACGTCGACGAAGTGCAACCCTCCCTCGTCGTCGGGGGGCTGCCCGCCCTCCACCTCCACGACCGGATCGACCAGGTGCGGCTCGTCCGGCAGGAAGATGTAGCTGCCGTCGTCCGGGAGGACGAGGAGGAGCCCGACCGTGACGACGACGATCGCGAGGAACGCGCCCAGGAGCTTCCCCGGCGTGAGGAAGCGCTTCACGGAGGGCTAGGCGCTGAGGACGGCGACGACCTCGCGCACCGCCTCGGCGGAGGCCTCGAGCGCGTGCTGCTCGTCGTCCGAGAGCTCGAGCTCGACGATCTCCTCGACGCCGTCGCGGCCGAGCTTGACCGGCACGCCCATGTAGAGCCCGTCGATGCCGTACTCGCCCTCGAGGTACGCGGTGCACGGGAGCAGCCGCTTCTCGTCCAGCATGATCGCGTCGACCATCTGTGCCGCGGCGGCGCCCGGCGCGTACCAGGCCGAGGTCCCGAGCAGCTGGACGATCTCGCCGCCGCCCTTCGCGGTGCGCTCGACCATGTCGTCGATCCGGTCGCGTGCGACGAGCTGCGCGAGCGGGACGCCGCCGACCGCGGTCGCCGAGACGAGCGGCACCATCTGGTCGCCGTGGCCGCCGAGGACGAGCGTCTGCACGTCCTTCACAGACGCCCCCGTCTCCCACGCGACGAAGGTGCGGAAGCGCGACGTGTCGAGGATCCCGGCCATGCCGACCACGCGCTGCTTCGGCCAGCCGGAGACGCTCTTGGCGACGTGGCACATCGCGTCCAAGGGATTCGAGACGACGACGAGGATCGCTTCCGGCGACTGGGCGACCGCCTCCCGGGTCACCGAGCCCACGATCTGCTCGTTCGTCTGGACGAGGTCGTCGCGGCTCATCCCGGGAGCGCGCGGCCGACCGGCGGTGATCACGACGACATCGGATCCAGCCGTCGGCTCGTAGTCGTTCGCGCCGGTGACGATCGGCTCGAAGCCGAGCACCGCGCCCATCTGGTCGACGTCGAGCGCCTTGCCCTGCGGCAGGTTCTCGACGATGTCGACCAGGACGACGTCGTACGCGTCCCGCCGCGCCAGCTCGAGCGCGCAGGTCGCGCCGACGTTCCCCGCGCCGACGACGGTGACCTTCGGGCGCTTGCTCATACGAGCACTTCGAGCTTGCCGATGATCGCGTCCGCGACCTCGCTCGTCCCGACCGCGGTCGGGTCGTCGCGGGACGGCTTCATGTCGTAGGTGACGCTCTCGCCCTCGCGTATCACCTCTGCGATCGCGCGCTCCATCCGGTCGGCGGCCGCGTGCTCCTCGAGGTGGCGGAGCATCAGCATCCCGGAGAGCATCATCGCGATCGGGTTGACCTTGTTCTGGCCGGCGTACTTCGGCGCCGATCCGTGCGTCGGCTCGAAGATCGCGATCCCCTCGCCGAAGTTCGCTCCGGGGGCGACGCCGAGGCCGCCGATCATCCCCGCGCAGAGGTCGGAGACTATGTCGCCGTAGAGGTTCGGGTGCACGAGGACGTCGTACTCCTCGGGCCGCTGGACGAGCTGCATCGACATGTTGTCCACGATGCGGTCGTCGAACTGGATGTCGGGGTTCTCCGCGGCGACCTCGCGCGCGACGCGGAGATAGAGGCCGTCCGTGAACTTCATGATGTTGGCCTTGTGCACCGCCGTCACCTTGCGGCGGCTCATCCGGCGGGCGTAGTCGAAGGCGAACTCCACGATGCGGCGGGTGCCCGTGACCGAGATCGGCTTGATCGAGATGCCCGCGTCGCGGTGCCGGAGCGAGCCTCCCCGGGACTCGATCCAGGAGATCAGCTCCTCGGCCTCGGGCGTGCCCTGCTCGTACTCGATCCCGGCGTACAGGTCCTCGGTGTTCTCGCGGACGACGACGAGGTCGACGTCCTCGAAGCGGGTGCGCACGCCCGGGTAGGTCTTGCAGGGGCGGACCTGCCCGTAGAGGTCGAGGCTCTTGCGCAGGGCGACGTTTACCGAGCGGAAACCGCCGCCCACGGGCGTAGTGATCGGGCCCTTGAGGGCGACGCCGGTCCGGCGGACGGCGTCGAGCACGTCGTCCGGCAGCGGGTTGCCGCCGTGCTTGTCCATCACGTCCGCGCCGGCCTCCCGCACGTCCCACTCGAACTCGGCTCCCGTCGCCTCGAGGACGCGGCGCGTGGCCTCCGTCAGCTCGGGGCCCGTGCCGTCGCCGGGTATCAGCACCACCTCGTGGGCCACGGCGCATGACTCTAGCGGGGTCGGGTAGATTCGACGCCGATGAACGAGTTCCGGCCTGGCCTTGAGGGCATCGTCGCGGTCGAGACCGAGATTGCCGAGCCCGACAGCGAGGGAGGCGTCCTCCGCTATCGGGGCGTCGATATCGAGGAACTCGTCGGCCAGTATCCGTACGAGAACGTGTGGGGCCTGCTGGTCGACGACGACCTCGGATCGGTGATGCCGGACCCGGAGCCCTACGAGCCGGCGCCTCTGACCGGCAACGCTCCCGCCGACCTGCAAGCGGAGACGGCGCGCCTCGCCGGCGAGTGGAAGCTCGGGAAGCTCAACGAGATCTCCGACGAGCAGGCGCGCGAGGATCTCGGCCGCCTGTCGTCCCAGATGATGGGGATCGTGGCCCGCTCAGCCCGACTCGCGGACGGTGCCGCCGATCCGATCCCGGACGATGTCGTCGCCGGCGGCCGGACCGCCGCCGAGAAGTTCCTCCTCCGGTGGCGGGGCGAGGCCGACCCCAGGCACGTCAAAGCGATCGATACCTACTGGATCTGTACGGCTGAACACGGCCTGAACGCCTCCACCTTCTCGGCCCGCATCACGGCGTCAACGGGCGCCGATTGCGGCGCCGCGCTCTCGTCGGCCGTGGGCGCACTCTCGGGCCCGCTGCACGGTGGTGCGCCCGCGTACGTCAAGCCCATGTTGGAGGAGGTCGCGGCCATGGGCGACCCGGAAACGTGGGTGCGGGACCGACTCGACGCAGGGAAACGGATCATGGGCTTCGGCCATCGCGTCTATCGGGCCGAGGACCCCCGCTCGCGCATCCTCAAGCGCACGGCGCGGGAGCTCGGCTCGCCCCAGATCGAGATCGCCGAGCGACTCGAAGAGGTCGCGCTCGCCGAACTCGAGCGGCGGCATCCCGAGCGGCCCCTGAAGACGAACGTCGAGTACTACTCGGCGCTCGTGCTCGACGTCGCGCAGATCCCGCCTCCCCTCGCGCCGGCGATGTTCGCGTGCTCGCGCGTCGCCGGCTGGTCGGCGCACATCCTGGAGCAGAAGCGGACGGGCAGGCTCTTCCGGCCCGCCGCTCGGTACGTCGGGCCGGCGTCGCGCTCCCTCGAGTCCGTCGGCGCATGAACTTGCCCGAGGCGGCGGCGCGGGCGGACGAGCTCGCGCAGGCCGGCGAGGTGCGGGCGCTCGCCGACCTGCGCTCGCAGTGGGACGAGGAGATCGAGGCGGCCGCGCGCGACGCGGACTACCGCGTGCGGGCCCAGGCCTACCGCGCCGTCGGCCAGTTTCGGTTCCGCCAGAAGCTCGAGCTGCTCCGCCGCGGCCTCGAGGACGAGAGCCCTGCCTGCCGCGGCTCCGCGCTGCTCTCGCTCGAGCTGCTCTCGCGGGAGGCGCCCGGCGCGGTGAACGCGATGCGGCCGCTGCTGCACGAGCTCGCGAGCCACGACTCGAACGCGGCCGTCCGCCGGCTAGCGGTCATGTCCCTGAAGAACGGGTCGCCTCAGTCCGACACGATCCGCCTGCTCGGCGGCCTCGCCGACACCGACGAGGAAGACCGCGAGCTGCGCCAGGCCGCCCAGCGGGTCGCGGCGCTGCTGACGAAGAAGTCCCGCGAGCGCTGAGGCGCAAGTAACAGAGTGTTACAAGTACGGCTTCGGCCTCGTGCAGGCCGAAGCGCCGCAGGTAACACAGTGTTACAAGCTCAGGCGCGGGTGCAGGCGCGGCAGACGCGCCCGTCGATGTCGCGGCCGCAGGACGGGCAAGGACGGCGCCGGTGGCGCCACTCGAGCAGGCTCTTGTGGACGCCGGAGATGAGCATCAGGAAACCGACGCCGGTGGTCACGGCGAACGCTGCAGCGAGCTGTGGGTCGAGTGTCTCCATGGTGCGCCTCAGGTTCAGACCGGGCGCTGCCGGCGTGCGTGCGGATGCGCCTGAAAGTACAACTCCCGGCGGCGCCGGTCGGATACGTGCGTGTAGAGCTCGGTCGTCGAGAGGTCGGCGTGGCCGAGCATCTCCTGGACGCTCCTCAGGTCTGCCCCGCCCTCGAGCAGGTGGGTCGCGAAGCTGTGGCGCAGGAGGTGGGGGTGGACCCGCCGCGGATCGAGCCCGGCCCGCTCGGCGAGCAGCCGGACGATCAGGAACGCGCCGGCGCGGGTCAGCGGCCCGCCGCGGGCGTTCAGGAACAGCTCTGGCCGGTGACGCCGATCGAGGAACGGGCGGCCGCGGCCGAGGTAGAGCCGCAGCGCAGCCGCCGCCTGCCGGCCGATCGGGACGATCCGCTCCTTCCCGCCTTTGCCGGTGCAGCGGACGAGCCGATCCTCGAGGTCGACACCAGTCCGGTCGAGGCCGACGGCCTCGCTGACGCGCAGGCCCGCGCCGTAGAGCAGCTCGACCAGGGCGCGGTCGCGGAGCGCGCGCGGCGTCGTGCCCGCGGCGGCGTCGATCAGCCGCTCGGCCTCGCCGGGAGAGAGCGTCCGCGGCAACGTCCGGAGCCGCCGCGGCAATTCGAGCTCGGCCGCCGGGTTGTCCTCGCGCTGCCCGAGCAGGACGAGGTGCCGGAAGAGCGTGCGGGCGGCGGCGATTCGCCTGGCCACCGTCGCCGGCGCGAGCCCCTGCGCGCGCAGGTCCGCGATCCACAGCTCCAGCTCCTCCGTCGTCGCGGTAGCCGGCGAGCGACCGAGGCTCCGCGCGAGGCCCTCGAGGTCGCGGCGGTACGCCTCGACCGTGCGCGGCGCGCGGCGCGCGGCGAGCAGGCTCAGGAAGCCTTCGACCGCCGGGTCTCCGGTCATCGCGACCGGATTCGGCGTCCTAGAGGAGGATCCTCGCCGCCGTGTCGGGCGGGCAGCCGCGGATGCGGAGTGCGACGGCGGCGTGCAGGTCGACGTGGGGGCTGATCGCGAGCTCGATCGCGATCGGCTCGGGGAAGCCGCCGCGGATCAGCTCCTCGAGCCGCCACTCGAAGACGGCCTCGCTCTCGCTCGTCTCGAACGCGATCAGGTCGACTGCCATGGAGCAATGGGTCGGCGCGGCGGGGCTCCGGGATCTCCCCCGGGAGGGGTATCTTCGGCCTAGCTGCGCGGGTGCGCGCGGTCGTAGACGCGGCGGAGCCGGCGGCCGTCGACGTGGCTGTAGACCTGCGTCGTGGAGAGCGAGCCGTGCCCGAGCAGCTCCTGGATCGTCCGCAGGTCCGCGCCGCCCTCGAGCAGGTGCGTCGCGAACGCGTGGCGCAGGCGGTGCGGGTGCGGCAGGAGGCGGCGGAGCGTGCTCGTGTCGAGCCGTCGGCCGCGCGCGGAGAGGAAGAGCGCGTCCTCGGCGCCGCGCGCGAGCTCCGGTCGTGCGTCCCGCAGGTAGCGCGCGACGCGATACGCGGCCTCCTCCCCGAGCGGCACGACGCGCTCCTTGCCGCCCTTGCCCCGGACACGCACGGCCTCCTGCTCGAAGTCGACGTCCCTGAGGTCGAGCCCGACCGCCTCGGCGCTGCGGAGGCCCGCCGAGTAGACGAGCTCGACGAGCGCCCGGTTCCGGAGGGCGAGCGGCTCCTCGCCGTCGAGCGCATCGACGAGCGCGTCGACCTCGTCGCTGCGCGGCGCGTCCGGAAGACGACGCCGCCGGCGGGGCGCGAGCGGCACGTCGGGGACCCGCGCGCGGCCGAGCGTGAAGGCGAGGAAGGAGCGGACGGCCGCAAGCTTGCGGGCCACGGTGGTCGAGGCGAGCTGGGGCCGGACACGCGCGAGGTGCGAGGCGTAGTCGGCGAGGACACGGACGTCGATGTCGTCGAGCGTCAGGTCCCGGGCGGCGAGCCAGCCGGCGAACTGGCGCAGGTCGACGCGATAGGCCCGCCTCGTCGCTTCGGCGAGCGAGGGCGCGGCGAGGAAGCGGTCGACCGCTGCTTCGAGCTGCACCCACAGTGGGTTCGCCGCGGGCGCCGGATCGCCTCCGGCCGGGTCAGACCCGTGCCTGGACAGTCACAGACCCACTCGTCACACCTTCGTGACGGGGTCTGACCCCGTCACGAAAGTGTCACGGGTAGTTGTAGTCGCCGTCGCCCCTCTGCGTGGTCGTCTGCGTGTCCCCTGGCGACTGGTCGCCGTCACCGCCGGGTGAGCTTCCCCCGCTGCCGCAGCCGGCGACCCCGAGCAGAAGGACGAGGGCCCAGAGGAGGAGGGTGCTGCGGAGCGTGATACGCATGCGTACTTCTACCGGCGCGGCCGCGGGATCGGTTTGTGTAGCGTCGCTGGACGTGGAGGCGACTCACGATGTCCTCGTCGTCGGCGCGGGGTGTGCCGGCATGCGCGCCGCGATCGAGGCCTTCGACGCGGGCGCGGACGTCGCCGTCATCTCGAAGATCCACCCGGTACGCAGCCACTCCGGCGCCGCCGAGGGCGGGATCAACGCGGCCCTCGGGAACGCGTCCGAGGACGATCCGGAGAAGCACGCCTTCGACACCGTGAAGGGCTCGGACTACCTCGGCGACCAGGACGCGATCGAGATCCTCTGCGCCGAGGCGCCCGGCGACGTCTACGAGCTCGAGAACTGGGGCGCCGTCTTCTCCCGCACCCCCGACGGCCGGATCGCGCAGCGGCCCTTCGGCGCCGCCGGCGAGCCGCGCACAGCCTACGCGGCCGACATCACGGGGCACGTCCTGATCCAGGTGCTCTACGAGCAGATGCTGAAGCGCGACGTCGACGTGTACGAGGAGTTCTTCGCGTGGCGGCTCGTGGTCGACGACGGCCGCTGCCAGGGCGTGATCGCCTGGGACCTCCTCGGTGGCGGCCTGAAGACGATCGGCGCGAAGACCGTCGTCCTCGCCACCGGTGGTGCAGGCCGCCTCTACGTGGGCACGACCAACGCGTGGGCCTGCACGGGGGACGGGATGGCCATGGCGCTTCAGGTGGGAGTGCCCCTGAAGGACATGGAGATGATGCAGTTCCACCCGACGACGCTCTCCCCCACCGGCGTGCTGATCACCGAGGGCTGCCGCGGAGAGGGCGCTTACCTGCTCAACTCCGAGGGTGAGCGCTTCCTCAGGGACTACGCCCCGAACGCGATGGAGCTCGCCTCCCGCGACGTGATCTCCCGCGCGGAGCAGACCGAGATCGACGAGGGCCGCGGCGTCGACGGGAACGTCCTGCTCGACCTGCGGCATCTGGGCGCCGAGCGCATCCTCGAGCGCCTCCACGGCACGCGCGAGCTGTCGATGACCTTCGCCGGCGTCGACCCGATCCACGACCCGATCCCCGTCCGGCCTGGCGCGCACTTCCACATGGGCGGCGTCGACACGGACGTCTGGGGGCGGACGAACCTGGAGGGCCTCTACGCCGCCGGC
>JACVRU010000070.1 GCA_014534295.1 Thermoleophilia bacterium
ACGTGCGGTTCTTACACGATCTCGGCGGCCGGTCTCTCCTCGTCCCGGAGGAACCGGAAGAAGGCCCAGACGAAGAGCGCGAAGAACCCGAGCGCCTGCTCCGTGGCCATCGTGATCCCGGCGATCGTCTGGTCTGCGAGCGCCGTCAGCCCCCACGGCTCGAAGCCGTCTGCGTAGAAGTCGTAGGCGGGCTCGGGCAGCACGGCGAGCAGCAGGCCGATCGGGCTCGCGAGCGCGAACGCGAGGAAGAGGTAGCCGGCCCGGACGCCGTAGGACAGCCGTCCCTGGAAGACGGGCCACCAGACGAGCACGCCGGCCGCGAGGTAGCTCGCGTGCTCCAGGTGCAGGAGCGTGTTCGGGTGGCGGAGCGCGGTGTCGTACGCCGGCGGCAGGTGCCAGAGGGAGTAGACGGCGATCCACAGCGGCAGCGCGACGACCGGACGGGTCAGCCGTCGCCAGGCAGGTAGGCGGTCCAGTTCGTCCGCCAGGGAAAGCGGCACGGCCGCGACGAGGAGCGCCGGCGCCCATTCCGCGAGGACGACGTTCTGGAGCAGGTGCGCGGTCAGCAGGTGGTACGTGAGGGAGTCGAGCGGCGTGACGGCCGTCGCGAGCAGAAGGGCCACCGCGGCCGCGAACAGCGCGACTTGACGGCGGGCGGCCCGGTGGCGGCGGGTCGCCAGCGCATACGCCGCTACGGTGAGCGCGATCGCCGCGAGCGCTTCCGGATGGGGCGTCCAGGCGAACGGGTCGGGACGCACGCGGCTACGCTACCGGGCACGCGCGGGCGTCGTATAACGGCTATTACCCGAGGTTTCCAACCTCGTGACGCGGGTTCGACTCCCGCCGCCCGCTCTCACGACTGTGCACGAACGCTGCCGCTCGACTCGGCTCGCGCGTCCGCCGACCGGCTAGCGAGCGACCCCGGCCTCGTCGAGCGAGAGGTCCGCGAACTTGTCCCAGTTCGCCTCGATCGTCTTGGCCATCTCGCGCTCCTCGGCGATGATCTCCCGCGCGGCCTGCGCCGTCTCCTCGTCGCCGGCCCGCTCGGCGGTGCGTGCGAGCAGCTCGTAGGCGGCGATCTCCATGTGCTCGGTGGCGTAGCCGTCGCGCGCGTTGCGCCCCGCCTTGTCGCCGCGGACGAGGTCGAGCGGCAGCTTCATGAGGGCCCCGAGGATGCCCGTTGCCTCGCGCACGGTCGAAGGCGAGGCGTCGTGCCGCCTGAGCGCCTCTTCCATGCGCCGTGCATGTGCCTGGGTCTGCAGCTTGTGACGCTCGAGCTCCCCGGCGAGCTCCGGGTCGATCGTCGTCCGGATCATCCCGTCCAGCATCCGCAGGACGTTCTGCTCCATGGCGTGGGCCTCGTCGATGTGCTTGACGAGCTCTTCCCTGATCTCGGTCATGTGGCCGCTCCTCCTCCTCGGGTACCGGCGGATGATGTTCGTCGCGGTCACTGGCGAAACCGAGCGGGGGTGAGGCGTTTACGCGCCCTCGCGAAGGGTGCGCGAGCGCGACACGTACGGGCGCGACCCGCGCCGCATCAAGGGTCCCTCGCGCCGGCCCGGCGAGGCTAGGAGCGCTGCCCGTCCGCGAGCGGCTCGAGCGCCCCTGCCGTCGGCTCGAGCCTCCCGGAGGAGAGCCCGTCGGCGATCTCCTTCGCGAGCCGTTTCGCGTCGCCGTCCTGGCCGGGCGCGAGCACGGTGTTCAGCGCGGCGACCACCTGACCGTCGAGCCGCAGCTCGAGCGCGACCGTGTCGAGCTCACGCGCGGGGACGTAGTCGTCCTGCGGGACGCCGATCCGGATCTCGGCCTCGCGGCCGTCCGGCAGCGTGGCCGTCTCCACCACCTGGGTCGCGCGCAGGCTCACGCCGCCTGAATCCCCGCCGGGCGGGAGGGGCTAAACGTCTTGTGCCGTCCGTATCCTCGGGCGGTGGCCGAAGAGCGGGTGATCCGGATCCGCGCCCGGACGGTGCTGGCGGTGCTCGCGCTCGTCCTCGGCTTCTGCGCACTGCTCTGGCTGCTCTGGGAAGCGCGGCAAGTGCTGACCTGGGTGCTGATCGCGCTCTTCCTGGCACTGGCGATCAATCCGCTCGTCGAGTCGCTGCAGCGGCGCGGCGTCCGCCGACGGGGCCTGGCGGCCGCGCTGGGGTTCGGCGGGGTGCTCGCCGTCATCGCAGCGCTCGCGGGCGCCTTCGTCCCGACTCTCGCTACCGAGGTGGCGGACTTCGTCGACGCGCTGCCGGAGCTCGTGCGCGACCTCACCGAGGGCCGGGGCCGCCTCGGCTTCCTCGAGACGCGCTACGACATCGTCGACAGGGTCCAGGAGGCGGTGGAGGACCTCGACGTCGACAGGGTGCTCGCCGCCTCGGGCACTGCGCTCGCGGTCACGAAGGGAGTGATCACCGCGATCGTCGCGGCCATCTCGATCGTCGTCCTGACCTTCTTCATGCTCCTCGAGGGGCCGACGTGGGTCGATCGGGCGCTCGGCCACCTGCCGGAGGGCTCGCGCGAGCGGTGGCGGGCGATCGGGCGCGACGTCTACCGCACTGTGGGCGGCTACGTCAGCGGCGCCCTGATCATCGCGGCCGTCGCGGGCATCTCCGCGTCGATCGTCCTCACGATCGCCGGCGTTCCGTACGCGATCGCGCTCGGCCTGCTCACCGCGCTCCTCGACCTCGTCCCGCTGGCGGGAGCCACGATCGCGACGGTGATCGTCAGCACGATCGCCTTCCTCGACTCGGTACCCGCCGGCATCGGCGTGCTCGTCTTCTTCGTCCTCTACCAGCAGTTCGAGAACCACGTGCTCTACCCGACGGTGTACTCGCGCACGGTCGCGCTCTCGCCGCTGGCGGTACTGATCGCGGTGCTGGTCGGTGCCTCGATCGGCGGGATTTTGGGCGCGATCGCGGCGATCCCCGTCGCCGGGACGATCCAGGTCGTGCTGAGGGACTGGCTCGCGACGCGCCGCGCACATGCCGCGCGGGCCGCCCCCTTGTAGGAGCGCCCGAGTCGGGCCCTACCGGCCCTTCAGGCGTGCGGCATTCGTGCCGATCTCTCTGGCATGCCCAAGGGGATCTGGCGGACTGTTGCCTGCGTCGCCGCGGCCGCCGCGACTCTCGCCGTGCCCGCGGTCGCCGCCGCGCCCACGGGGATCAGGGCGGAGGTCGCGCTCCAGCGGGCGATCCTCGCGGAGATCAACGCCGTCCGGAAGGCGCACAGGCTCGCGCCCCTGCGCTTGAGCGGCGGGCTCACGCGCGCCGCGGAGGGCCACTCGCTCGCGATGGCGCGCCTCGGCTTCTTCTCGCACAGCTCGCGGGACGGCACCGTCTTCTGGAAGCGGATCTCCCGCAGCTACCCCTACCGCGGCTACGCGACCTGGACCGTGGGCGAGAACCTGCTCTGGTCGAGCTCGCGGCTCGACGGCGCCACGGCTGTGCGGATGTGGCTGAACAGCCCGCCGCACCGGAAGGTGCTGCTCGGCGCTCGCTGGCGCGAGCTCGGCATCTCCGCCGTCCGCGCGGATGCCGCGCCCGGTGCGTTCGGCGGCAGCGACGTCACCCTCGTGACCGCGGACTTCGGGCTGCGGCGCTAGCGGCGCGCTCCCCCGACGACGACGATCAGCACTGCCGCCGCCGCGATCGCGAGTAGGAACTGCACCAGCCCGCCGACGCCGATCGCGTCTGCGACGACCCCGCCGAGCAACGCCCCGCCGATGCCGTAGAGGATCGTCGCCAGCCAGCCCACCGGCCGGTACGCCGGCACGAGGAACTTCGCGAGCCACCCGATCACGAGGCCCACGAGAGCCCACCAGAGGAGCTTCAGCGCCAGCCCGACCACCGCCACGCCGACGATGAGCAAGACGATGATCGCGAGCACGAGGATCAGCGGCGTCACGCGCGCATCCTATGGAATCGCCTCGATGCGCCCGGGAGGATTCGAACCTCCGACCAACGGCTTAGAAGGCCGTCGCTCTTCCGCTGAGCTACGGGCGCCTGCTCCACAGGATAGGCCGCGTTTAGGCCGTCGGCGGGCCGGGGTAGCCGAGAGGCATGACCGTTCTCAACGACAAGCAGGTGGCGATCCTCGTCGCCGACATGTTCGAACGGGCGGAGCTGGAGGAGCCGCGCCGGGCCCTCGAGGACGCGGGCGCGACCACCGAGGTCTTGTCCATCCGCGAGGGCGAAGTGCAGGGCTTCGACCACTACGACAAGGCCGAGACGGTCGCCGTCGGCCGCACGGTGGAGGAGGTCTCCGCCGACCACTACGACGCGTTGGTGCTGCCCGGCGGCGTCGGGAACCCGGACAACCTGCGGCAGGACGAGAACGCCGTCCGGTTCGTGCGGGAGTTCTTCGAGCAGGGCAAGCCGGTCGCGGCGATCTGCCATGCGCCGTGGCTGCTGATCGAGGCGGGCGTCGTCCGCGGCCGCACCCTGACGTCGTTCCCGAGCCTCGAGACCGACCTCCGAAACGCCGGTGCGAGCTGGGTCGACCGGGAGGTGGTCGTCGACGGAAACCTCGTCACGAGCCGGAAGCCCGACGACCTGCCCGCCTTCGACCGCGAGCTCGTCGAGCTGTTCGCGCGGGAGCCGGCGGCCGTCGCCGCAGACACGGCCCCGTCCTGACCGGGGCTATCCTGTCGGCAGCGCGGTGGTCGTAGCTCAATTGGTAGAGCCCCGGGTTGTGGTCCCGGTGGTTGTGGGTTCGAGTCCCATCGACCACCCCTCGCTTCGCCGCGCGGCCCCGTAGCTCAGCGGATAGAGCGGTGGACTTCGAATCCACGTGCGGAGGTTCGACTCCTCCCGGGGCCACTCGAATCGTCAAGCTGATCAGCCGCGGTAGGGGCCGCCGCGTAGGCGTCGGCTCGCCGACATGCGTCGCTCGTTCTCGCGGAGCCGCGGCTCGTAGTGGGTGAAGAAGACCTTCGCCACGAGATCACGCCGGCTGCGCACGCCGGTCTTCTCGAAGACGCGCTTGACGTGTTGCTGGACCGTGTGGGGCGAGACGACGAGCCGCTCGGCGATCCGTGTCGTCGAGTCGCCCTGAAGGACGAGCCGCGTGACCTCCTGTTCTCTTTGCGTGAGTCCGTAGGCCGACATGAGAAGTGGCGAGACGCGGGCGGGATGCGCCGGCTCGGCGATCACCGCCACCCGGCGCGCGCCGTCGGTGACGAGCGCCGCTCCGTGTAGCACGACCCAGGTTCCGGAACGCGAGCGGACGCGGGCGACGGCTACATCGCCCGGAGCGCCGGGACCCTTGGCGTTAGGGCTGCGCCGCTAGCCGGCGACGCGGTAGAGCCGCCGCTTCCCCGGCAGGCCCTTGAGCTCTTGCTCGCCTGCCTCCTCGAGCTGGATGCCCGATCCTTCCAGCAGGCCGGCGACGGCCTGGGAGACGAGCACCTCGCCGGGCGCGGCGAGCGACGCGACCCGGGTCGCCGTGTGCACCGCGATGCCGCGGAGGTTGCCCGCCTCCCGCTCGACCTCCCCGGAGTGGACTCCGGCCCGGAGCTCGAGCGCGTCGGCCCCCGCAGCCTGCTGCATGGCGAGCGCGCAGCGGACGGCCCGGGCGGCGCCGTCGAACGTGGCCAGGAAGCCGTCGCCGGTCGTCGCCACCTCGATGCCGCGGAACCGGTCGAGCTCGATCCGCGCCCGGTCGGCGTGGCGACCCAGGAGCTGCTTCCAGGTCTTGTCTCCGAGCTCGGCGGCGAGCGCGGTCGATCCGACGATGTCGGTGACGAGGAGCGTCGCCACGACGCGCTCGCCCGTCTCCGGCGGCTTGCCGAAGCCGCGCACCCCGGCGATCTCGATCGTGACGACGGGCTCGTCTCCCTCGACCCACGCGTCGTGGCCGGGCGGGATCTCGAAGGCCTGCCCCGGCAGAATCAGCCGGGTCGCGCCCGCGTCCGTCTCGACCCGCAGCTGCCCGGACAGGTGAACGCCTCGATGGTGGTACTCGCAGCTCACCGTGCCGGCCACGGGCTGCACGTGCTCGGACCAGCGCCAGCCCGGTTGCACGACTGTCCAGGCGAGCTGGACCTCGCCCAGGTTGACGACCTTCGACCTGAGGAAGGGCAGCTCGAGCAGCTCGTCGGGCTCGTCGAAGCTCTTCGCGTCGAGGCGGGTCATCGGGGCGAGTCTACGCAGGCCGCTGCGGCTTTCTACCGACAGCGTTGCCGCGCGCTCGCCGATGGCTCTTCCCGGGTTCGGGAGCATGCTCCGCCCATGACTCTCGCGGCCTCCCATCCCCTCTCCCGCCTCCCGGTCTCCGCAGCCATGCACGAGGGCGTCATCACCTGCGACCGCGACGCCCCCCTCAGCGAGGTCGCCCGCCTGATGTCGGAAGAGAGCGTCCATTGCGTCGTCGTCGCGGGCGCGGAGGGGCTGCCCTGGGCCCTGATCTCGGACCTCGACCTCACCGCCGCGGCCTCGGTCCGCGGTTTGATCGGCCAGACGGCGGCGGCGACGGCGGCGACGCCGGTGGTGACCGTCCGCCCCGACGAGACCCTCGAGCGCGCGGCGCAGCTGATGACCGAGCACGGGATCTCGCACCTCGTCGTCGCCGAGCCGGGCGGAAGCCATCCGCTCGGCGTCCTCTCGACGCTCGACATCGCGCGCGCGGCTGCCTAGCCGCGGCCGCGCCGGAAGCGGCCCGAGCTCGCGTCCCGGAACCAGCCGCCGCCGACCGAGAGCCCGATGCCGATCAGGGTCGGGATCCCCGCGAAGAACGCGTACACGACGAGCGCCCGGGCTCCCCAGGCGACGCCGATCGCGACTCCGAGAACGACGACGACGAGCAGGACGGCGACCATCGCGCGCGACACGGTGGCTCTATCCTGTCAGTTCACTCCGAGAAGCCGCGCGCGGGCGTGGCGGAACTGGCAGACGCGGCGGGTTTAGGTCCCGTTGAGCTCCGGCTCGTTGGAGGTTCGAGTCCTCCCGCCCGCACTACTCGAAGCGGGCCGTCGGCCAGAGCGCCGTCAGTCGTCGAGAGCCGGCTTCGTCTCGGGCTCGGGGCCGTCGTCCTCGGCCGGCTCGTCGTCGGCCTGGACGTCGATGCTGTCCTCTTCGGGCAGGCGGTGCTCGCTCACGCATCCACGTTAACGGCCACGCCGGGCTCGAGCACCGACCAAACGCCCAGATAGACCTCGAGCTCGCCCTCGGGGATCGCGGTGGCGAGCTCCAGGCCGTCGTCGACCGCCGTGGCCGGGTGGCCAAGGTCTTCGAGGAACGCCGCCAGGCGATCGCCGTACGCCGGATCCGAGAGCCGCAACTTCACAAGTGCCTTCCGGTCGCAGTGTCCCTCCCCGCGAACGCGCTCCGCGTCCCCCGTCGGAGGCATCCGCCGTGCCGACAGAGGTCTGGTACAACGGCTTGGTGCAGACCCAGCTGGAGGAGCTCGCGGACAACAAGGTGCGCCTGACAATCGAGGTCCCGAGCGACGACCTCCGCCACGCCGTCGAGCACGCCGCCTCGGACCTCGCCCAGCAGGCGAAGATCCCCGGCTTCCGGCAGGGCAAGGTGCCGATGCCCGTGCTGCTGTCGCGGGTCGGCAAGGAGCGCCTCTACGCGGAGGCCGTCGAGAGCCACATCGGGGGCTGGTTCTGGGCGGCCGCCTCGCGCGAGGGCCTGCGCCCCACGTCGCAGCCGGACTTCGACTTCGAGCTCCCGACCACCGAGGCCGAGGGCTGGACGTTCACCGCGACGGTCGACGTCCAGCCGCAGCCCGAGTTGCCCGACTGGACGACACTCGAGGTCCCGCGGGCCGAGACCGCCGTGCCGGAGGAGCTCGTCGAGGCCGAGCTCGACGCGCTGCGGGCGACCGTCGCGGAGCTCTCGCCGGTGGACGGACGGCCCGCGCAGGCCGGCGACGTCGCGGTCGTCGACCTCGTCGACCCGGAGGGCGAGGGCGGCCAGCGCGACTACGTCGTCGAGATCGGCTCGGGGCGGCTCGTCGAGGAGATCGAGCGTTCGCTCGTCGGCATGTCCGCAGGCGAGTCCGGGTCGGTCGAGTTCGAGCTCGCCGACGACTCCCGCCGCTCGGTGGAGGTCTCCCTCAAGGAGCTCCGCGAGCGCGTGCTGCCGCCTCTCGACGACGAGCTGGCGCGCACGACCAGCGAGTTCGACACGCTGGCCGAGCTGCGCGCCGACGTCGAGACGCGCCTGCGCGACCAGCTCGAGGCCGAGGCCGAGGGCGCCTTCCGGGCGGCCGCCGTCGATCGCCTCGTCGAGGCGACCAGGGTCGAACCGCAGGGCCCGATCGTCGACGCGCGCACACGGGAGCTCCTGAACGGCCTCGTCCGCTCGGTGGAGCGGCGCGGCGTCGACTTCGAGAGCTATCTCGCGCTGACCGGTCAGCGCGCGGAGGAGCTCGTCGCCCGGCTCCAGGACGAGGCGCAGCGATCGGTCGCGAGGGAGATCGTCCTCGAGGCGCTCGCCGAGCGGCTCGGGCTGGAGGTCGCCGACGAGGAGATCGTCGAGTTGATCGCAGAGGAGGCGGAGGCGGCCGGGGAGGACCCGCGTCCGATCGTGGAGGAGCTGTTCCGCCACGGGGGCGACCGGCGACTGCGCACCGACCTCCGGCTGCGCAAGGCGGTCGACCGGCTCGCGGCCGACGTCAGGCCGATCTCGCCCGAGCTCGCCGAGGCGCGGCAGGCGATCTGGACGCCGGAGCAGGAAAAGGCGGCGGCGGAGACAAAGTTGTGGACCCCCGGAAGCAAGGAGTAGCGATGAGTCCCCTGATCCCGATGGTCATCGAGCAGACCTCGCGCGGCGAGCGCTCGTTCGACATCTACTCGCGCCTGCTCAACGAGCGGATCATCTTCCTGGGCACCCCGATCGACGACCAGATCGCGAATCTGATCGTCGCCCAGCTGCTCCATCTGGAGTCGGAGGACCCGGACAAGGACATCTCGATCTACATCAACTCCCCGGGCGGCTCCGTGTACTCGGGCCTGGCGATCTACGACACGATGCAGTTCATCCGGCCGGACATCCAGACGATCTGCGTCGGCATCGCGATGTCCATGGGGGCGCTCATCCTCGCGGGCGGGGCGAACGGGAAGCGGATGGCGCTGCCGAACGCGAAGATCCTGATCCACCAGGTCTCCTCCGGCTTCCAGGGGCAGGCGACCGACATCGAGATCCAGGCGCGCGAGATCATCGGGATCAAGCGCCGCCTCGAGGAGATCATCGCCAAGCACACCGACCAGGACCTCGAGAAGGTGAGCAGGGACATGGAGCGGGACTACTTCATGACCGCGGAGGAGTCGAAGGACTACGGGATCATCGACCAGGTGATCGAGCACCGATGACGGTGGTCATCGGAGCGATTTCGAGGTAAAAGGAGAGACGTGGCCCGTCCGAACGAAGGGAACGAGCAGCTGCTCTGCAGCTTCTGCGGCAAGAGCCAGCGACAGGTCAAGAAGCTGATCGCCGGGCCGGGCGTCTACATCTGCGACGAGTGCATCGATCTCTGCAACGAGATCATCGACGAGGAGCTGACCGCTCCCCCGACCTTCGACATCGACAACCTGCCCAAGCCGAGGGAGATCTACGGCGTCCTCAACGAGTACGTCGTGGGGCAGGAGCAGGCCAAGCGCACGCTCTCCGTGGCGGTCTACAACCACTACAAGCGCGTGCAGATGATGC
>JACVRU010000011.1 GCA_014534295.1 Thermoleophilia bacterium
GACCTCGCTCGCGCGATCGATCGCGCAGTCGCTGTCCAGGAAATTCGTGCGCGTCTCCCTCGGCGGCATGCGCGACGAGGCGGAGATTCGGGGCCACCGGCGGACGTACGTCGGCGCGCTGCCCGGCACGATCCTGCGCGCACTCCGCGACGCCGAGGCGCGGGATCCGGTGTTCCTGATCGACGAGATCGACAAGATGGGGTCGGACTACCGCGGCGACCCGACGAGCGCAATGCTCGAGGTGCTCGACCCCGAGCAGAACTCGACCTTCCGCGACCACTACCTCGACCTGCCCTTCGACCTCTCGAAGGTCCTGTTCATCTGCACGGCGAACCAGTTGGAGACGATCCCGCCACCGCTGCTCGACCGGATGGACGTGATCCAGCTCTCGGGCTACACCGAGCGGGAGAAGCTTCAGATCGCGCGCCGGTACCTCGTGCCGAAGCAGCTCGACGCGCACGGGCTCCGGCCGAAGCAGGCCACCTTCACCGAGCGCGGCCTGACGCTCGTGATCCGCGAGTACACGCGGGAGGCCGGCGTCCGCAACCTCGAGCGGCGGATCGCCGATCTCTGCCGGAAGGCGGCGACGCAGGTCGCGCAGGGCCGCTCGAAAGGCGTCCGCATCGACGAGAAGCGGGTGCGCGGCTGGCTCGGGCCGCGCCGTTTCCCCGGCGAGGTGCGCAAGCGGACGGCCGACCCGGGGGTCGCCACGGGGCTCGCGTACACGCCGGTTGGCGGCGATGTCCTCTTCATCGAGGCGACGGCCTACCCGGGCAAGGGGCGGCTCGTCGTCACCGGCCAGCTCGGCGACGTGATGCGCGAGTCGGCGCAGGCCGCCCATTCGTGGGTGCGCAGCCACGCTGGCTTCGTCGGCGTCGACGAGCGGTGGTTCGCGGAACACGACGTGCACGTCCACGTCCCCGCCGGCGCGGTGCCCAAGGACGGACCCTCGGCGGGGATCACGATCGCGACTGCGATCGCGTCCCTCGCGGCCGGCCGCGCCGTGGCGGACGACCTCGGCATGACCGGCGAGATCACCCTCACCGGGCAGGTGCTGCCGATCGGTGGCGTCCGCGAGAAGGTGCTCGCCGCGCAACGCGCCGGGTTGCGCCGGGTCGTGCTCCCCCGCGAGAACGAGCCCGACCTCGACGAGCTGCCGCAGGAGGTGCGGGACGAGCTCGAGTTCGTGCTCGCCGACGGGATCGAGGACGTGCTCGCGGCGGCGTTCGAGGGGGCGGGCGTCCCGCGTCCTCGCGCCGTGGGCGCTTCACGGGACCGCGCCGCCGCCCGGGCGTAGGATCTGTTTGCGGCCTGGTTGCCGCGGAAACACCGCTGCCAAGCCGAGACGAAAGGAACCGAGGACATGGCGAAAACGATGGACAAGGCCAGGGACCGCGTGACCGACGCGAAGCCGTTCGTGGAGCGGGCGCTCAGCGACCAGGAGCTGCGCGACCACATCAAGGATGCGTTCGCAGCGGCGCGCGACGCGTACGGCGAGCTGTTCGGCCGTACCGGCGTGACGGGGGTCGCCATGCGCGCGGCCACGGACAAGGAGATCCAGGACAACCTGAAGACCGCGCTCGACGAGCTCCGCGCGGCGGCCGAGCGGCTGCAGGGCAAGGACGAGCACAAGGCGAGGAACTCGCTGCTGCTCGTCGCCGGCGTCGCCGCAGCCGTCCTCTTCAACCCGGTCACCGGCCCGCCGGTGCGCCGCTGGCTGAAGTCGCAGATGTCGGGCGGCTCGCACGACGACTTCACGTACGCCGGCGACGGCGGAAACTCGTCGGTCTAGGGAAGCTCGGTCGAAGGCTGCGGCGCCAGCGCGCGCCGCAGCGAACCGGGCTCGAGCCCGGAGAGTGACGAGATGTCGCGGGCCGAGAGCAGGTAGGCGCCCGGCTGGGGCGCCGTCGAGGGCCTGAGCGCGGGTAGCCAGGCGGCGCCGGCGATGAAGCGGACGTCCTCGAGCCGGCGCCAGGCGAGCAGGTACTTGTACGGGTTGATGACGCCGTCGTAGCCGAGCCCGAGCAGGCTCACGGGGTGGATCTCGAAGTGAAGGTGCGGCGGCGTCGCCTCCGCGTCCCCGGAGTTGCCCACGAAGCCGAGCACGTCGCCGGCCTTCACGCGGGCCCCGTCGACGGCCAGCGGCGAGAACGCCGAGAGGTGCGCGTAGTAGAACTCGTTCCCGTTCAGGTCGCGCAGCCAGAGCCTGTTCCCACCGAGATCGTTCCAGCCGACCGAGAAGACCGTCCCGTCCGCGACCGCCAGAACCGGCGCGCCGAGCGGCGCGATGATGTCCTCTCCGTGGTGCCAGACGACGACCGCGCGGTCGGCGCCGAACGTGTCCGCGAACGACGCGGGCCCGTGGACGGGGAAGACGTAGCCGCCGGGGGTCAGCTCGACGTCGAGCGACGGCAGCGGTCGCCGCGCGCCGCGCAGGGCCGACCGCCTCTTGCCGGCGGCGTTCGCGCTCGCGCCCTGGGGCCTCGCGCCGGGGGGGGCCGGCGTCGTCGCGGGCGGGCGCGCCGGCCGCTCGGCCGGAGGCAGTGCGGCGACGGATGCCTCGGCGAAGCCGACGTAGATTGCGCTCCCCGCGGGCAGCCCGCCGTGGTCGACGCTGAGGTGGAGCTCGAGCGACGTGACGAAGCCCCGGTAGCCGTTCGCCGCGGGCGCGGCGCCCTGGGCGAGGACGAGCAGGTAGCCCCAGTCGCCGAGCGTGATCCGCGTTCCGGGTGCTGGGCCTTCGATCGCCTGGCCGAGGACGACGAGACCGCTGACGGATGCGCCCGAGAGGTCGCCGCCCGCTCCGCGCGACGTTGCCTCGGCGCTGGCCCGCGAGACGACCGTCGACGCCGTGATCTCGCCGCCGAAGAGGCTCAGCGACTGGACTTCGCTGGACGCGCCGGCCGAGGCGCTCGCCGCGCCGACCCCCGTCGACGCGCTCGCGGCCAGCGCGCCGCTGGAGACGACGCTCCCGTCGGCCGGATAGGCGAAGCCCGCGCCGAGCGCCACGGCGTCCGGCGGCGCCACGACGGAGCCGGCGGTCGCGCCCGGCTGCCCGGGAACGACGACCTTGATCGCGTAGGCGCGCGCCGACCCGCCGGCGGCAGCGGGCTGAGCGCCCGCGCCGATCGATCCGGCCAAGAGCAGGACGGCGAGTCCGCCGACGGCGAGCCACAGCTTCCCCACAGCCTCACCATTATGGGCGAAGCGCCGGAACCCTCGACGGTACCCGCCACGACGCGCGGGCAGCAGGCGCTGGTCCGGGCGGCGCCCCTACTGATACTGATAATCACTCTCAGTTACGGTAGAGTCGGCCGGGGCGACATGGCCCATCCCCGCAAGACACCCGACCCCGTCGACCTGCCCCAGCGCGCGCGGCTGACGCCGCAGCGCCTGGCCGTGGTCGAAGCGATCAGGCGCGGGCCCCGCTCCTTCACCGTCGCCGAGCTGTACGACCGGGCGCGTCGCCAAGAGCCGAAGCTCGGCCTGGCGACCGTCTACCGCACGTTGGAGCTGCTCCGCCGCACGGACGCGATTCGCCCGCTCGCAGGCTCGCCGCGCGCGGAGTACGTCCGCTGCAGCCCCGGCCACCACCACCACTTGATCTGCCTCTCCTGCGGGACCGTGGAGGAGACGGAGCTGTGCGCCGCGCCCTCCGACGCCGAGCTCCGCCGCAGGCACGGCTTCGCGCCAGAGTCGCACGAGCTCGACGTCTACGGCACGTGCGCCGAGTGTCGCGCCGCATGACCGCGGCGGCGTGGATCGCGGTCCCGCTGGCGACGCTGACCGTCGCCTCCGCCCTCGGCGGCGGGCTGCTCGCGTTCCGGCTGGCGCGGGAGCTGACGACCGCGATCGCCCTCACCGGCGGGATCGTGGTCGCCGTCGCGCTGTTCCACGTGCTCCCCGAGGCGATGGAGAGCGTTGGCGACCCGCACCGCGTCGGGGCGCTGGCCGGACTCGGGTTCGTCGCCTTCTTCCTGCTCGAGCGTGCGGTCGTCCTTCACCACCGGGACGAGCCGGAGCAAGCGCGGGCGCACGCGGAGGTCGGGGTGTTCGGGGCCGCCGGACTGGCCGTGCACACCTTCATCGACGGGCTCGGCATCGGCCTCGCCTTCGGGCTCGACCACACGACCGGCCTGCTGGTCCTGCTCGCAGTCGTGGCGCACGACTTCGCCGACGGCATGAACACGGTCTCCTTCGTCCTCCACCAGAGCGGCGACCGGCGGCGCGCCTGGACGTGGCTGGTCGTCGTCTCGATCGCGCCGCTCGTCGGCGCCGTGGTGGGGACGACGATCGAGATCTCCGAGACGTCGCTCGCCTACGTCCTCGCCGCGTACGCCGGCTTCTTCCTCTACATGGGCGGCAGCGACCTGCTCCCGCACGCGCACGAACATCCGTCGGTGCGCCGGGTCGCGCTGACGCTCGCCGGGTTCGCCGGCGTCTTCCTCCTCAGCTTGCTGGGCCAGCACTAACCCAGCTGCTTGCGGGCGAACTCCCGGAAGCGGGCGCGCGCCCCGTCGTCCGGGCCCAGAGGGCCCTCGTCGGCGTAGCGCGGGTCGGCCGCGATCTCGCGGGCGACCGCGCGCACCTCCTCGTCGATGAGCCGCCGGTGCTCGGGCCGGCGCATGAGCTGCTCGACCCACGTCTCCGAGCCGTCGTACGGCTCGACCTCCTCCTCCATCAGCAGCCGGCCCAGGAGGACGCCCACCCGGAGATAGGCGAACGTGCGGAAGGCGAGGATACGCCCCCGGGACTCGACGAGCCGGGCGACCTCCGCGTCCTGCTGCTGGACCTCGGCGACGATCGAGCCGATCGGCTCGTCGACGAGCGGCAGCCAGACCTCGGGCTCGGGGGAACTCACGCGCGAAGGATACGTCTCGAGCGCCAGGCCAGGTGCGCCGCGACCGCGAGCAGCAGCACGCCGAACAGCGTCTGGAGCGTGTCCTGGTCGAGCCAGACGGCGAGGTAGGACCCGCCGACGACGCCGGGGATCGACGCGAGCCCGATCGCCAGCGAGCCGCGCCAGTTCACGTTGCCGTAGTGCTGCTGCCTCCAGACGCCGGCTGCGACCGTCGGCAGGATCGCGAGCAACGACGTCGCCTCCGCCTCGAGATGCGAGAGCCCGAGCGCGAGGAGCGTCGGCACGAAGAGGACCCCGCCGCCGACCCCGAACATCCCGGCGAGCAACCCGGCGCCGAAGCCGAGCGCGACGGCCAGCAGCACCGTCGACACGCTCACGCGGCGATCAGCATCACGCCGATGGCGGCGAGCAGCGCTGCGAAGAGCAGGGCGAGCGTCCGGTTCGCCACCCGCTGCTGCAGCGTGGCCCCCACGACCGCGCCGGCCATCGCGGGCACGCCCACGACCGCCGCGTCGACAGGGTGCAGGTAGCCGTGCAGCGCGTAGACGACCGCTCCGGCTGCCGCCGTGATCCCGATCGCCGCGAGGGACGTCGCCATCGCCCGCCGCTCCGCGAAGCTGGCGACGAGCACGAGGAGCGGCACGATCAGGATCCCGCCGCCGACTCCGAACAGCGCCGCGAAGAACCCCGCGACGAGCCCGATGAGGAGGAGGCGGGGCACGCCGCCGTATCGTACGTCCGTGTCCGGCGACGACCTCCTCCGCGAGCTGGCGCGCGATCCGGAGCGCGCGGCGCTGCTGCTCGACGTCGACGGCGTGCTGGCGCCGATCGTGTCGCGACCCGAGGACGCGGTCGTCCCCGAGGAGACGCGCACGGAGCTCCGCCGCCTGGCCGCGCGCTACGGGCTCGTCGCCTGCGTCAGCGGCCGCCCCGCCGCCGACGCCGCCCGCGTCCTCGGCGTCGACGGGATCCGGATCGTGGGCGAGCACGGGCTCGGGCTCGACCCCGCGGCCGCGGAATGGTCGGAGCGGCTGCATGCCTTCGCCGACGTCGTCGACTGGCCGGTCGAGCGGAAGCCGCTCTCCGTCTCGCTCCACTACCGCGACGCCGCCGACGAGGACGCCGCCCGCGCGCACCTCGATGAGGTCGCCGAGCGCGCGCGCGCCGAAGGGCTCGTGGCGCGCTTCGGCCGGAAGGTGCTGGAGCTCCGCCCCCCGGTCGCCGCGAACAAGGGCACGGCCGTCGGCCACCTCCTCGGCGAGCGCGAGCTCCGGCGCGCGCTCTACGCGGGCGACGACACGACCGACCTCGACGCGTTCGACGCACTCGGCGGGCTGGAGCTCGGCGTCCGCGTCGCAGTCGCGACCCCCGAGGGGCCGCCCGAGCTGCGGGAACGCGCGGACGTCGTCGTCGCGAGCCCGGCCGAGTTCCTGGGGCTCCTCCGTCGACTGTGATCGACGCGGAGCTCCGGGCCCGATACGGGGAGCCCGCGCTCCTCCGCTGGGACGGGGACGTCACCGAAGCCGAGTGGCGGCTCGCGACGTACAACCCGGCGCGCACGCACGACGTCACGCTGCTCATCACCAACGGCGGGCGGCTGGCGCTGATCCGCAAGCCGCACTTCGCGGAGGGGATCTGGCGTCCCCCCGGCGGCGGCATCCATCCCGGGGAGGACGTGCGCGACGGGATCGTTCGGGAAGCCCTGGAGGAGACGGGGCTCGCCGTCGAGCCCGTGCGCTACCTGCTGCTCGCGGAGGCCGTCTTCCGGCACGGGGGCCTCGAGCTCGCCTGGCACACGCACGTCGTCCATGCGACGACTGCCGACGAGGAGCTCGAGCCCCACGACGTCGAGGAGATCGGCGCGGCGCGCTGGGGCACGCACGAGGAGCTCGGAGGCCCGCTCCGAGAGCGGCTGCTCGCGACGGGCCGGGCGTTCTGGCGCTACCGCGTCGCGCTCCACGACGCGGCGCTCGCCGCGCTCGGTTACAGGCCGGGCCGTCGCGGGTAGGGGGCGGTCATGGCCGAAGTCACACCGTTCGACATCCAGCGTCAGCTCGGAGGCATGGAGTACCCCGCCTCGAAGCGCGACCTCGTCGACCAGGCTCGCGCCAGCGGCGCCGACGAGGCCGTGCTGTCGCGGCTCGAGTCGCTGCCCGACCGCGAGTTCGAGGGGCCCGCCGCGGTCACGAAGGCGCTCGGCGGCTAGCCGCTAGCTCCGGGCGCTCACCGGCGCGGCTTCACGTCACGCCAGGGCTTCGTGTTCAGCACCTGGTCGGCGCCTAGCCAGGCCCGGCGCGCCTGGGCGACGCCCAGCTCGACGTTCCCGAGCGCGCCAACGCTGTGCGCGTCGCTGGAGATCACGATCCGCGCTCCCGCCTCCCCCGCGTTGCGCGCGTGCGCGTCCCGCAGGTCGAGCCGATCGGCCTGCGAGTTGATCTCCAGGGCCGTTCCGGTCTCCACCGCCTTGGCGATCGCGCGCTCGATGTCGATGTCGGCGCCGGCGCGGCGGTTCAGCTTGCGCGCGGTCGGGTGGCCGATCAGGTCGACGTTGGGGTTCTCCATGGCGGCCATGATCCGTTCGGTCGGGCTGCGGTCGAAGGCGGAGTGGAGCGACGCGACCACCCAGTCGCACGCCGCGAGGTCCTCGTCTGCCATGTCGAGCGAGCCGTCGGCGCGGATGTTCACCTCGACGCCCCGGAGCAGATGGAAGCGTCCCAGGCGCTCGCCGACCGCGGCGATCTCCTCGGCCTGCGCCTCGAGCCGGCCGTCCCGCAGGTAGTGCGAGTGGTCGGTGATGCAGAGGTAGGCATAGCCGCGCGCCTTCGCGGCCTCGGCCATCTCCTCCACTGTGCCCCGGCCGTCGGCAGACCACGTGGAGTGCAAGTGCAGGTCCCCGCGGAGGTCGGAGAGCTCGATCAGCTCGGGGAGCGCGCCGGTCCGCGCCGCCTCGAGCTCGCCGGCGTTCTCGCGCAGCTCCGGCGGGACGAACGCGTAGCCGAGGAACTCGTAGACCGCGGCCTCGTCGCGAGTCGAGAACACCTCGCCCGTCTCCAGGGTCGTGACGCCGTACTCGGAGATCGAGAGGCCCCGCCGCACGCCGTCCTCGCGCAACGCGACGTTGTGGTCTTTCGAGCCGGTGAAGTGCTGGAGGAGGTTCCCGTACGACTCGGGCGGGACCACGCGGAGGTCGAAGCGAAGCCCGTCGTGGGACACGACCGTCGCCTTCGTACCGCCGCGGGCGGCCACCTCTGAGACGAGCTCGAGCCCGACGAAGGCGGCGATGAGCGCCTCCGGGTCGGGGGACGTGGCGATGACGTCGAGGTCGCGGAACGTCTCCCTCCGACGGCGCACGCTGCCGGCCTCGGAGACGAGGTCGGCCGCCGGGTGCCCGCGCAGCGCCTCGACGACGGCGCGGACCGCCGGCAGGCCCTGGCCGAGCAGCGCGCGCTCCTCCGCGGGCGCCTCGACCTGGGCGGCGAGCGCGCGCAGGACGTTCTCCTCCGTCTTCGCGCCGAGGCCGGGCAGCGTCCGCAGCCGCTCCTGCTCGGCCGCCTGCCTCAGGCCCTCGATCGTCGTCACGCCGAGCTGGAGCCAGATCTTGGCCGCCGTCTTCGGGCCGAGGCCGGGCAGCCTCATGAAGAGCCGCACGTCCGGCGGGATCCGTTCCTCGCGCTGGGCGAGAGCGTCGATCCGCCCCGTCGAGACGATCTGGACGATCTTCTCCTCGATCGTCTTGCCGATCCCCGAGAGCTCCTTCGCCTTCCCCTCGAGCGCGAGCTGCGCGATCGAGCCCGCGGTCTCGCGCATGCGCTGCGCGGCCCGCCGGTACGCGATCACGCGGAAGGCATCCGACCCTTCCAGCTCGAGGAGGTCGGCCAGGAGCTCGAACTGCTCGGCGACGTCCTGGTTGCGGGGGAGGGTCGAGGCCACCGTTTGGCGATGATAGGTGCGTGACCGCCACGGTCTGCCTGCCGACCTACAACGAACGCGAGAACCTCGAGCGGATGCTGCGCGCGCTCGGCGCCCGCGGCGTCCGCGTGCTCGTGATCGACGACGCGTCGCCCGACGGCACCGGGGAGCTCGCCGACCGGCTCGCCTCGGAGCTCGACTACGTGGACGTCCTCCACCGGCCCCGCAAGGAAGGCCTCGGCCCCGCGTACCTCGCCGGCTTCGAGCGGGCGCTGGCGGACGGGGCGGAGCTCGTCCTCGAGATGGACTGCGACTTCTCCCACGACCCCGCCGACGTGCCCCGGCTGATCGCGGCCGCCGCCGACGCCGACCTCGTGATCGGGTCGAGGTACGTCGAGGGTGGGGCGATCCCGAGCTGGGGGCCGCTGCGGCGGGCGATCTCGTACGGGGCGTCGCTCTACGCGCGGCTGTGGCTCGGCTGGGGCGTCCGCGACGCGACCGCGGGGTTCAAGTGCTTCCGGCGGGAGGTGCTGGAGCGGCTCGACCTCGACTCGGTCTCGGCGAAGGGCTACGCGTTCCAGATCGAGACGACGTACCGCGCCCTGCGGGCCGGTTTCCGCGTGCGCGAGGTGCCGATCGTCTTCGTCGATCGCGAGGTGGGCGGCTCGAAGATGAGCCGCGCGATCGTGCTCGAGGCGATCTGGCGCGTGCCGCTGCTGAGGCTCCGATCGTGATCAGCGTCGTCCAGTTCACGGCGCCATGGTGCGGGCCCTGCAAGCCGGTCGCGCGGGCGCTGGCCGAGCTCGCTCCCTCGTTTCCAGAGGTGGCCTTCGCGGAGATCGACGTCGACGCGGACGTCGAGGCGGGCGTGCGGCACGACGTGCTCGTGCTGCCGACCGTCCTCGTGCTGCGGGACGGCGAGGTCATCGCCCGGCTCGACGGCGCCCGCGGCAGGGACGACTACGAGCGGACGCTACGCGAAGTGGTCCCAGCCGTGGAGTGAGCCGAGGCCCTCGACACCCTCCCCCGGCTCGCAGCGACCGATGACCGCGAAGCCGTCCGGCTCCTCGACGGCCGCGAGCAGCTCGTAGTCCTCGCCCCAGCCCAGGTCCTCGAGGCCCGCCCCCGCCGCGAGCGGGACGCGCTCGAGGTCGATCACGCAGCGGACGCCGGAGCGGACGGCGATGTGTCCCGCGTCGCGGGCGAGCCCGTCCGAGAGGTCGAGCATCGCGTGCGCGTGGCGTGCGAGCCGGACGCCCTCCTCGACCCGGAGCGGCGGGCGCACCGGCTTCCCCCCGAGGGGGCCCGTGACGACGAGCAGGTCGCCGGGCCGCGCGCCGCCGCGGCCGGGGACGCGGTCGGCCTTGCCCAGCGCCGCCACGGCGACGACCACCGTCCCGGAGCGGGACGTGTCACCGCCGACCACGGGTACGCCGGCCTCGCGGATCCCCTCGTAGAGCTCGTAGACGGCATCCGCGGTCGTCTCCGGCGGAAGCGCCAAAGCGACGAGGATCCCGAGCGGGCGCGCCCCCGAGGCCGCCAGGTCGCTGACGTTCACCGCCGCCGCCCGGAAGCCCAGGTCGCGCCAGGAGATCTCAGGCAGACTGAAGTGCACGTCCTCGACGAGGACGTCCTGCGTGGCGACGAGGCCGCCGACCTGCGCGGCGTCGTCCGCGATGTCCACGGCCAGCCCCCGCCGCTCGAGCTCGGCCAGCAGGCCGAGCTCACCCAGCTCAGACAGGCGCACGGTCCCTGAAGCCGAGCACGTCGACGGGCCCCTCGCCGGCGCCGAGCTCGGCCAGGCCGGCCCGCACCGCCGCGGACGCCGCCTCGGCCGCCCCGCGGGCCGCGTCCTCGAGCTCGTGGCCGCGGGCGAGCAGGGCGGCGAGCGTGGCCGAGTGCGTGCAGCCGGCGCCGTGCGTGGCGGCCACGTCCGCGCGCTCGACGGGAATCTCGACGTGGCGGCCCCGGTCGAAGAGATGGTCGACCGCCTCCTCGCCGTGCCCGCCGGTGACGACGACTGCGGGGGCGCCGAGCTCGTGGAGCCGCTCCGCGAGCACCCGCCTGGGCGCGCCGGCGAGGCCCGTCAGCGCCTCGGCCTCCGGCAGGTTCGGGGTGACGACTGTCGCGAGCGGGAAGAGGCGGCCGACGAGCGTCTCCACGGCATCCGCCCGGAGGAGCTGCGCGCCGGAGCTGGCGATCATCACCGGGTCGACGACGAGCGGCACCGGGTGTTCGGCGAGGAAGTCCGCCACCGTCTCGATCGTCGTCCGCGAGAACAGCATCCCCGTCTTGGCCGCGTCGACGCCGAGGTCGGAGAAGACGGCCTCGAGCTGGGCGTGGATCAGGTCCGACGGCGTCTCGTGGACGGCGCTCACGCCGCGTGTGTTCTGCGCGGTCAGCGCGACGATCACGCTCATTCCGTGGCAGCCCGCCGCGGCGAATGCCTTCAGGTCGGCCTGGATCCCGGCGCCGCCGCCCGAGTCGGAGCCCGCGATCGTCAGGCAGCGCGCCACCGGCATGGCAGAGGGCGACGTTACCATCGGCCCATGGAGTCGGCGCTCCGGCGGACGCTCGCGGACGGCACGCTGGTCGCCGTCGGCGCCGCGATCGCGCTCGGGTGGGCGCTCTTCCGGGTCGCAAACGCGATCGGCACGCTCGTCGTCAGCGCCGTCTCCGCGCCGCCCTTCCCGAACGAGTTCTCGCGCGCGTATCCGCTCACCGCACGCGTAGGGGACCGCGTGCTCGTCTTCGGGCCGCTCCTGGAGGCGGCCTGACGCTCGGCCTCGTGCTCGCCGTCGTGGTTTGGGTCTACCGGCTGCGCCGGTGACCGTCGCAGCGGTCTGGGACGAGCTGCTCGGCGCCGAGGAGGTCGCCTACGCGGGCACGGCGCCCGCCCGGGCGGCGCGCACGGCGCCGATTCCCGACCGGCTCCACCCGCGCGTGCGGGCCGCGCTGGGGGGGCAGGGCCTCGACTCCCTCTACGAGCACCAGGCCGAGGCGTGGGCGACCGCGGCGCGCGGGGAGCACGTCGTCGTCACGACGGGAACCGCCAGCGGCAAGACGCTCGCGTTCAACCTTCCGGTACTCGACTCCCTGGCACGCGACCCGAAGCGGCGGGCGCTCTACCTCTACCCGACAAAGGCGCTCGCGCAGGACCAGCTGCGCGCGCTCGGCGCCTTCGGGCTGCCGTGCCTGCGGCCCGGGATCTACGACGGCGACACGCCGGGCGAGGCGCGCTGGCGGATCCGGCGGTGGGCGAACGTCGTGCTCACGAACCCGGACATGCTCCACGTCGGCGTCCTGCCGCACCACGACCGCTGGGCGGACGTCCTCCATAACCTCCGCTGGGTGATCGTCGACGAGGCGCACGTCTACCGCGGCGTCTTCGGCTCGCACGTGGGCAACGTCCTCCGCCGCCTGCGACGCCTGGCGCGCGTCTACGACGCAGAGCCCCAGTTCGTCTTCGCCTCGGCGACGATCGCCAACCCCGGCGAGCTCTCACGGGCCCTCGCCGGCGTGGACGCGACGGTCGTCCGGGACGACACGGCCCCGCGCGCCGAGCGGACGATCGTGCTGTGGAACCCGGAGTTGCTCGACCCCGAGCTCGGTCAGCGGGCGAGCGCCCTCGGCGAGGCCTCCCGGCTCATGGCCGACCTCGTCTCGCGGGGCCGACGCACGATCTGCTTCGCGAAGAGCCGCAAGGCCGCAGAGCTGATCCACCGCTTCACGGTCGACCGCGTCGACGCGGAAACCGGACGGCGCCTGGCGCCGTACCGGGCCGGCTACACGCCGGCTCAGCGGCGCGAGCTCGAGCGGCGGCTCGTCGAGGGCGACCTGCTGGGCGTCTCGGCGACGGACGCGCTCGAGCTCGGGATCGACATCGGCTCGCTCGACGCCGCGATCTCGGTCGGCTTCCCGGGCACCGTTGCCAGCCTGCGCCAGCAGTGGGGCCGCGCGGGGCGCCGCGGCCACGGGCTCGCCCTCCTGATTGCCTCCGAGGACGCGCTCGACCAGTACTTCATGCGCGAGCCGGAGGCGCTCCTCTCGCGCACGGTCGAGGCGGCGCGCTCCGACCACGCTAACCCGCGCGTGCTCGACGGACACGTGCTCTCAGCGGCCTACGAGGCGCCGCTCGACGACGCCGACCGGGCCACGCTCGGCGACGAGGCGCTCGAGCGCGCCGCCGTCCTGCCGGACCTCGCGCGCACGCCGGCCGGCTGGGTGTGGACGGGCCGGGACTACCCGGCGGGCCGAGTCCCGCTGCGTTCGGCGAGCGCCGACTCCCTCGGCGTCGTCGACGAGACGACCGGCGAGACGCTCGGGCTCGTCGAGCGGGAGCGGGCGTACTCGACGATCCACGAGGGGGCGATCTACCTCCACCTCGGCGAGCAGTACCTCGTTCGCGCGCTCGACCACGAGGCGCGCGCAGCGCTCGTCACGCCCTTCGAGGGCGACTGGTACACGCAGGCGAAGAAGGAGACGACGACCGCGATCGAGGAGGCGTACCGCAACGAGCGACGGCTGGGCCTCGAGCTCTCCTTCGGCCGGGTCTCGGTGACCGAGCAGGTGGTCGGTTACCAGAAGAAGTCCATCCGCGATCAGTCGACGCTGGAGCTCGTCGCGCTCGACCTCCCCGAGACGACCTTCGAGACGGAGGCGGTCTGGTTCCTGCCGGAACCCGCCCAGCTCGCCGGGCTCGAGGAGATGCCGCTGCTGCTCTCGAGCCTGCACGCGGCCGAGCACTCCCTGATCGCGCTGCTGCCCCTCTGGGCGATGTGCGACCGCTGGGACATCGGCGGGCTCTCGACGAACCTCCACTTCCAGACTGGCCGCCCGACCGTCTTCGTCTACGACGGGCATCCGGGCGGCGTCGGGATCGCCGAGCGCGGGTTCGACGCCTTCGAGGGCTGGGTCGGGGACACCGAGCGGTTGCTCGCCGGTTGTCCCTGCGAGGGCGGCTGCCCCTCATGCGTCCAGTCCCCGAAGTGCGGCAACCTGAACGAGTTCCTCGACAAGGCGGGCGCCTTGACGCTCCTGCGGCGGCTGCTGTCGAAAAACGGGTAGCCCGTTCGTCGTAAAGTCGTAATCGACCTCAGAGGAGGAACGAGAGATGCAGTTCATGCTCTTGATCTACGACGACGGACAGGCTTGGCAGGCCATGTCAGAGGAGGAGCGCAACGCCGTCATGGGCGAGTACTGGACCTACACGGAGGAGCTCCAGAAGTCCGGTGCCTTCGTCGCCGGCGACGCGCTCCAGCCGACCGACACGGCCACCACCGTCCGCGTGCGCGACGGCGAGCAGGTGCTGACGGACGGCCCCTTCGCCGAGACGAAGGAGCAGCTCGGCGGCTACTACCTCGTCGACGTCGAGTCGATCGACGAGGCGATCCACTGGGCGACGAAGATCCCGTCGGCCCGCTTCGGCTCGATCGAAGTTCGTCCAGTGATGGTCTTCAATCGCGAGGAGGCGCCGGCAGCGTCGTGAAGTGCCTCTGCTTGATCTACGGGGCCTCTGACATCCCCGTCGACGCGACCAGGATCCGGCCCGCCTCCGAGGCGACGACGGTCCGCGTCCGCGACGGACGCGTGCAGGTCACCGAGGGCCCCTTCGCCGAAACGGCGGACGATCTGGTCGGCATCCAGGTGCTCGACTGCGAGACCGTGGAGGATGCGCTCGCCCGCGCCGTGGAGGTGCGGGCGGCCGCCGTCGAGGTGCGCCCCGAGTACGTCGAGGAGGCCGCATGAAATACCTGCTGCTCCTCGCGAACGACGCCGATGACATCGCCTCCTGGGAGCAACTCGACGCCGAGGCGGTACGCAAGCTGCGCGTGGAGGAGGTGCCGCGCTGGGCCGCCGTCTTCGAGCGGATGCAGGCCGACGGCAGCTACGTGGACGGGCTCGAGCTCGACTTCCCCCGGAAGGCGAAGACGGTCCGCGGTGACGAGCAGATTGTTACGGACGGCCCGTACGCCGAGACGAAGGAGCAGATCGGCGGCTTCTTCCTCGTCGATTGCGCGTCGCTGGAGGAGGCGATCGAGCTCGCGGCGATGGTGCCGGTCGCAGAGACCGGCTCGGTGGAGATCCGGCCGCTGGACGAGTGACGATCGCCGACGTCTTCCGCGAGGAATGGGGTCGCTCCGTGGCGATCCTCGCCCGGGCCACGGGCGACCCCGCCCTCGCCGAGGACGCCGTCCAGGACGCGTTCGCCGCCGCGCTCGAGCGCTGGGGCGACCGGCCGCCGAACAACCCCGGCGCCTGGATCACGGCCACCGCGCGGAACCGGGCGATCGACCGGTTGCGCCGGGATCGCACCCTGACGCGCAAGACCGCCCTGCTGGCCCGGCTGGAGGAGCTGCGCATGCCCGAAGAGGACACCGACTTCCCCGATGAGCGGCTCGGGCTGATCTTCGCCTGCTGCCATCCGGCGCTCGCGCCCGAGGCGCGCGTGCCGCTCACCCTGCGGCTCGTCGGCGGGCTGACGACGGAGGAGATCGCCCGCGCCTTCATCGTCCCCGAGCCCACCCTGGCCCAGCGGCTCGTGCGCGCGAAACGGAAGATCAGGGACGCCGGCATCCCGCTCGAGGTGCCCGAGGACCACGTCCTGCCCGACCGGCTGCGCTCGGTGCTGGCCGTCCTCTACCTAGTGTTCAACGAGGGCTACTCCACCCTCGGCCGCGGCGACCTCGCCGACGAGGCGATCCGGCTCGGGAAGCTCCTCGCCGTGCTGATGCCCGACGAGCCCGAGGCGCTCGGGCTGCTCGCGCTCATGCTGCTGCACGACTCGCGGCGCGAGGCGCGATTCGGGCCCGCCGGCGAGCTCGTGCTGCTCGAGGACCAGGGGCGCTCGCTGTGGGACAGCGCTCGGATCGAGGAGGGGAAGCGGGTGCTGGAGCGGGCGCTCTCGTTCCGCCGGGCCGGGCCGTACCAACTCCAGGCTGCGATCGCCGCGCTGCACGCGGACGACGAGACCGACTGGCCGCAGATCGCGGCCCTCTACGGACGGCTCGCCGAGGTCGCGGCCTCGCCCGTCGTCGAGCTGAACCGCGCCGTCGCGGTCGCCATGGCTGAGGGGCCGGGCGCCGGCCTCGAGCTGATCGAGGAGATCGACGCGCTCGAGGGCTACCACCTCCTGCACGCCGCCCGCGCCGATCTGCTCCGCAGGCTCGACCGCCTCGACGAGGCCGCCGATGCCTACCGGCGCGCGCTCGAGTTGGCCGCCAGCTCCGCCGACCGTGCCTTCCTCGAGCGGAGGCTCGCGGAGGTCTCGCATTGAGGCCGATGACGGCGCCTCTGCGGCGCGTCCTCGTCCGGCGGCCTGGAGCGCTCGAGCGCTGGCGCGACTACGGCTGGCGCACAGAGCCGGATCCGGCTGGGGTCGAAGCCGAGCACGAAGCGCTCCGCGCGGCGCTGGCGGAGGCGGGCGCCGAGGTGGTCGTCGCCAACCCGCTCGACGGCAACCCGGATGCGGTCTATGTCTTCGACCCGGCGCTGCTCACGGCGCGGGGAGCCGTTCTCTTGCGGCCAGGCAAGAAGGCGCGCCGCGGCGAGCCGGACGCGATCGGAGACGAGCTCGAGGCGGCGGGCGTCACGGTCCGCGGCCAGCTCCAAGCTCCCGCGTGCGCCGAGGGGGGCGACCTCGTCTGGCTCGACGAGCACACGCTCGCGGTCGGGCTCGGCTACCGGACGAACGAGGCGGGTGCTGCGGCGCTCGCCGAAGCGCTGCCCGACATCGACGTGCTCGCCTTCGACCTGCCGCACTGCCGCGGGCCGGGCGAGGTCCTCCACCTGATGTCCCTGCTCAGCCCGCTCGACGCCGACCTCGCACTCGTCCAGCTCCCGCTCCTGCCCACCCGGCTCGTCCAGCTGCTGCGCGAACGAGGAGTCGAGCTGGTGGAGGTCGCCGAGGAGGAGTTCGACGCGCACGCCTGCAACGTGCTCGCGCTCGGGCCTCGCCGAGTGCTCGCCTTCAACGGCAATCAGCGGACGCGGCGCCGCCTGGAGGCCGCCGGCGTCGACGTGCGCGTCGTCGACGGCCGCGAGCTCGGGCTCAAGGGCGAGGGCGGACCGACCTGCCTGACGCAGCCGCTGCACCGTGCAGTCGCTTCGCTGTAGATTCGCCCCGACGTAACAGCCAGGGACCCAGCGGAGACGGGGGACTCCGGCTGCGGCCGTCCTCCCACGGGCCCACTCCAGTGAGGAGGTTTCACCATGCTGGCACGCTCGCTGATCGGCGGGCTCATCGCAGCGATTGCGCTCACACTCGTTCCCGCCGCCGCTGCGGAACCCGTCGAAGACGCGGTGAGCACGTTCACATGGACGCGGAACATGCACCCGCTCGGCTACTCCGCACGACTCGTCCCGATCGGTAGCCCTTCGATCTGGAACTCGGACCTCGCCTTCGCCGGCAAGACCGCGTACCAGGGCACGTATGAAGGCTTCCGGATCATCGACGTCTCCGAGTCGGAGAATCCGGTGCAGATCACGAACTTCACGGACTGCGTGCAAGGGACGACCACGGGCAACCAGGGCGACATCATCGTCTGGCGCAACATCCTCGTCCGGTCGTGGAACTCCCCGGCGCCGTCCGGAGGCAGTCTCTGCGGCGGCATCGTCACGCCCGCGAACCAGGAAGGCGTGCACGTCTTCGACATCAGCAACCCGGCGAGCCCGGTCGGGCTGGCGTTCGTCTCGACGCCGTGCGGCTCGCACACCGCCACCGGGGTCCCCGACCCGGCCAACGACCGGCTGCTGATCTACAACAGCTCGTCGAGCGGCGCGACGGCGTGCCGGGGCATCGACATCCTGGAGGTGCCGCTCGACAATCCGGCCGGGGCCTCGTACCTGCGCTTCGAGCCCTCGGGCGACACGAGCGTGGGCGGCGGGCTGGAGAACCTCGTCACGATCGATCCGCCGTCGCCCGCGGCGGGCACCTACGGCGCCACGGGCGCCGCATTCGGGCCGGCACCGAGCGCGACGGGAGTGAGCGGCGCTGTCGTCCTGGCGGAAGACGGCAGCGGAAACAACCAGGGCTGCGACGCGTTTATCGGCTTCCCGGCCGGCGCGATTGCACTCGTGGACCGCGGAACGTGCGGCTTCGTCGTCAAGGCGGCGAATGCACAGGCCGCCGGGGCGACTGCGATGATCGTGGTCAACAACGCCCCCGGCGACCCGATCACGATGGGCGGCAGCGATCCCTCGATCACGATCCCGTCGGTGATGGTCTCGCTGGCGGACGGCACGACGATCAAGGCGGGCCTGCCCGCGACCGGCACGGTGCGGAGCAACCCGACGGCAACCCGCTCCTGCCACGACACGAGCGTCATCCTCGGCAACGTCAACCTGGCGGCGTGCGCCGGAGGCAACGGGTTTGCCGTCTGGAGCCTCGATCCGGCCCGGGGCGGCTCGCTAACCGACCCGGCGCTCATCTACACGCGCACGATCCCCGGCGTGTCGATCGGTCACTCGACCGCGTTCACGTGGGACGGTGAAGTGCTGGTTTTCGGCCACGAGCCGGGGGGCGGCGGAGAGGCCCGCTGCCAGGAGACGAGCGCCGTCGTCGACAAGTCGCTGTTCTTCTTCAGGGCGGCGACCGGCGACCCGCTCGGGACGTTCGTCCACCCGCGACCGCAGACGAGCACCGAGAACTGCACGTGGCACAACTTCAACGTCGTGCCGACGAACGAGCGGTACGTGCTCGTCTCGGGGAGCTACCAGGCGGGGATCTCGGTCATTGACTTCACCAATCCGGCGAACGCGAGCGAGATCGCCTTCGCCGACCCGGCGCCGCTCTCGGACACGAGCCTCGTCGGCGGCGGCGATTGGTCAGCGTACTGGTATGACGGGCGGATCTACGAGTCCGACATGAGGCGCGGACTGATCATCTGGAACCTCAGCGACAAGGCGGTGTCAGGCGCGAAGAAGCTCGGCCGCCTCAATCCGCAGACCCAGGAGACCACGTTCCCCTTCAAGGGGTAAGGGCCTTCCGGCCGGACGATAGAGAGGGCGGCTACGGCCGCCCTCTCTCCGTCAGGGCCGAACCGCCCGGATGACGTAGTGGGCGCCCTCCTCGATGGTCGCGACCCGGTCGACGCCCTCGATCCGCCAGCCGGGCTCGAGCACGATCACGGGCCGGCCGAGCAGCTTCGCGAACGCAATCTCGGCGAGCGTGCCCCAGGAGCCGCCGACCGCGATCGCCGCGTCGCCCGTCGCCGCGACGGCGAGGTTCCGCCCGTGGCCGATGCCGCTGACGACCGCTTGGTCGATCCACTCGTTCGCGTCGTCGCGCGTCTCGCCCCGAAGGATCCGATCGTCGTCCCGCCGGCCTGCTTGGCGCCGCGCGCGGCGGCGGCCATCACCTCGCGCCGGCCGCCGCAGATGAGGGTGACGCCCCGCTCCGCGAGCAGTCGGCTCACCTCCTCCGCCTGCGCCTCACGCTCAGCGCCGCCGCTGCCGATCACCGCCACCTGCATGGCTGTCATCGTAAGAGGGCGCGATGATAGGAGCGTGGAGGCGAAGGCCGGGATCCTGGTGCTCGGCGGCGGTTTCGCCGGCAGCTACGTCGCGCGGCTGCTCGGCGATCAAGGCTGCACGATCGTGGCCCGCGAGAACTTCATGCTCTTCACGCCGCTGCTGCCGGAGGCCGCGTCCGGCACGCTCGAGCCTCGGCACGTGGTCGTCCCACTGCGGCTGATGTGCCCTCACGCCGAGCTCGTGCTCGGGCGGGCCACCGGGCTGGCGAGCGTCGAGACGCTGGAGGGAGAGCGGCTCGAGCTCTCGTACGAGCACGTCGTGCTCGCGCTCGGGGCCGTGCCGCGGACGCTCCCGATCCCCGGCCTCGCGGAGCACGGCCTCGGCTTCAAGGACCTCGCGGACGCGATCAATCTCCGTAACCACGTCCTCCGCGAGCTCGAGGCCGCGGCCGCGAGCCCCGACCCGGCCCATCTCGCCTTCGTTTTCGTCGGAGCCGGCTACGCCGGCGTCGAGGCGCTCGCCGAGCTGGCCGACCTCGTCCGCGACGCGCTCCGCTTCTACCCCGGGCTGCGCGACGCCCCGCAGCGCTGGGTGCTCGTGGACGCGGCGCCGAAGATCCTGCCCGAGATCCCCGCCCGCCTCGGCGAGTACGCGGCGCGCGAGCTGGCCCGCCGCGGGGTCGAGATCCGCGTCTCGACGACACTCGAGTCGGCGGAGGCCGGGGCGGTGACTCTCTCCGACGGCGAGCGGATCCCAACCCACACGCTCGTCTGGACCGCAGGCGTGCGGCCGAACCCGCTACTCGGCGAGCTCGGGCTGCCGCTGGACGAGCGCGGCCGCGAGCTCGTCGACGAGGCCCTCCGTGTCCAGGGAGCCGACAACGTCTGGGCGCTCGGCGAC
>JACVRU010000087.1 GCA_014534295.1 Thermoleophilia bacterium
CGGCGGCGCCGACCTGCTGCTCGTGGAGACCGTCTTCGACACCCTGAACTGCAAGGCGGCGATCGCCGCCGCCCAGGAGGTCGCGCCGGAGCTGCCGCTCTGGATCTCGGTGACGATCGTCGACCTGTCCGGGCGCACGCTGTCAGGGCAGACGCTGGAGGCCTTCTGGATCGCGGTCGAGTATGCGGATCCGTTCGTCGTCGGCGTCAACTGCTCGCTCGGGGCGGAGCAGATGCGCCCGCACGTCAAGGAGCTCTCCCGGCTCGCGCACACGTATACGAGCTGCCACCCGAACGCCGGGCTGCCGAACGCCTTCGGCGGCTACGACGAGGGGCCCGGCACGACGAGCCGGCTGCTCCGCGAGTTCGCCGAGGAGGGCTGGGTGAACGTCGTCGGCGGCTGCTGCGGCACGACCCCCGAGCACATCAGGGCGATTGCGGACACGGCCCGGGGTCTGACCCCAAGGCGTGTCCCCGAGAGACGGAGGTCGGCGCGCTGGAGTGGCCTGGAGCCGTTCGAGATCGGCCCCGACACCGGCTTCGTCGTCGTCGGCGAGCGGACGAATGTGACCGGGTCTGCGCGGTTCCGGGAGCTCGTCGAGGCGGGCGACTACGCCGGCGCGGTCGAGGTGGCCGTGGAGCAGGTGCGCGGCGGCGCCAACCTCCTGGACGTGAACATGGACGCCGACCTGCTCGACTCGGCCGAGGCGATGACGACCTTCCTGAACGTGATCGCCACGGAGCCCGAGGTGGCGCGGCTGCCGATCATGGTCGACAGCTCCCGCTGGGAGGTGCTCGAGGCCGGGCTGAAGGCGGTCCAAGGCAAGGGGATCGCCAACTCGATCTCGCTCAAGGAGGGGGAGGAGGAGTTCCTCGAGCAGGCGCGCGCCGTGCGGCGTGCCGGGGCCGGGCTCGTCGTGATGGCCTTCGACGAGCGCGGCCAGGCCGACACCGTCGAGCGGAAGGTCGAGATCTGCGAGCGCGCCTACCGGCTGCTCGTGGACGAGGTCGGCTTTCCCCCCGAGGACGTGATCTTCGACCCGAACATCCTCGCGGTCGCCACGGGCATTCCCGAGCACGACGAGTACGCGAAGGCGTTCCTCGAGGCGATCCCGTCGATCAAGGAGCGCTGCCCCGGCGTGCGCGTCTCGGGCGGCGTCTCCAACCTCTCCTTCTCCTTCCGCGGCAACGACCGTGTCCGCGAGGCGATGCACGCGGCCTTCCTCTACCACGCGATCCGGGCGGGGCTCGACATGGCGATCGTCCACGCGGGCCAGCTCGCCGTCTACGAGGACGTCGAGCCGGAGCTCCGCGACGCCGTCGAGGACGTGATCTTCAACCGGCGCGACGACGCGACCGAGCGGCTCGTCGAGCTCGCCGAGCGCTACCGGGGCGAGGGCACGCGCAGGGAGCTCGACCTCTCGTGGCGCGAGGGCACGGTCGAGGAGCGCCTCTCGTACGCGCTCGTCCACGGGATCGTGGACTTCGTGGAGCAGGACGTCGAGGAGGCGCGCCTGGCGTCCGAGCGGCCGCTGGACGTGATCGAGGGGCCGCTGATGCAGGGGATGCAGGTCGTCGGCGACCTCTTCGGGGCCGGAAAGATGTTCCTGCCGCAGGTCGTCAAGTCCGCGCGGGCGATGAAGCGCGCCGTGGCCTACCTCGAGCCGTTCATGGAGGCCGAGCGCGCGGCCTCGGGGGACGGCGCCGGCCGCGGCCGCGGGAAGGTCGTGCTCGCGACCGTCAGGGGCGACGTCCACGACATCGGCAAGAACATCGTCGGCGTGGTGCTCGGCTGCAACAGCTACGAGGTCCTCGACCTGGGCGTGATGGTGCCGGCGGAGACGATCCTCGACACCGCCGTCCGGGAGGGCGCGGATGTCGTCGGCCTCTCCGGGCTGATCACGCCGTCGCTCGACCAGATGGTCGGCGTGGCGCGGGAGATGGAGCAGCGCGGCCTCGACCTGCCGCTGCTGATCGGCGGCGCGACGACCTCCAAGCAGCACACGGCGGTGAAGATCGCGCCCGAGTACGGGCAGCCCACCGTCCACGTCCTCGACGCCTCGCGCGTCGTCGGCGTCGTCTCGGACCTCCTCGACCCCGCGCGCCGCGCCGCGCTCGACGAGGAGAACCGCGGGCTCCAGGAGCGGCTCCGGGCCCAGCATGCCGAGCGCACGCGCCGGCCGCTGCTCGCCCTCGAGGAGGCCCGCGCCCGCCGCCACCGGGTCGCGTTCGACGAGCTGCCCGCGCCGCCGTTCACCGGGCCCCGCCTCGTCGAGCCCGAGCTCGAGACGCTCCGCGAGTACGTGGACTGGCAGTTCTTCTTCCACGCCTGGGAGTTGAAGGGCAAGTTCCCGGCGATCCTCGAACGTCCGGAGGCGCGCGAGCTCTACGACGACGCCTTACGCCTTCTCGACGAGATTGTTAGTAACACAGTGTTACTTGCCCGTGGCGTGTATGGCTTCTGGCCGGCGCATTCGGAGGTCGACGACGTGGTGCTCGCCGACGGGACGCGCTTCTGCTTCCTCAGGCAGCAGGCGGACCACGCCGACGCGCGCCCGAACCGGTGCCTCGCCGACTACGTCGCGCCCTCCGACGATCACCTCGGCGCCTTCGCCGTGGGGATCTTCGGCGCCGACGAGGCGGCCGCCGGGTACGAGGCCGAGCACGACGACTACCGCGCGATCATGGTCAAAGCGCTCGCCGACCGGCTGGCGGAGGCCTTCGCCGAGCACCTCCACGAGCGGGCGCGCCGGGAGTGGTACGAGCAGGGCCCGCGGCTCTCGAACGAGGAGCTGATCGGGGAGCGTTATCGCGGCATCCGTCCCGCGTTCGGGTATCCGGCCTGCCCCGACCACTCCGAGAAGTCGAAGCTCATGCGGCTGCTCGGCGCGGCCGACCTCGGCTTCGAGCTGACGGAGTCGTACGCCACCCTCCCGGCCGCGAGCGTCAGCGGCCTCTACCTCCAGCATCCGGAGGCGCGCTACTTCTCGGTGGGCCGGATCGACCGGGACCAGGTGGTGGACTACGCACGCCGCAAGGGGGTCGCGGTGGGCGAGGCCGAGCGCTGGCTCGGCCCGGCGCTCGCGTACGAGTCGCCCGAGCCTGCCGCTATCGTGTCCTGACGAAGCGCCGGGCAGGCGCTTCGGCACGCATGCGGACGACTCTGAAGCGAGGAATCGGACGAGGCGCCGGCGCCAACGGGAACGGCCGCGCCGTCCTGCCCCCCGCGTTCCAGCTCCCGCGCACCCACACGCGCTACCGCCAGCCGCCGCGAGAGCGCAGCGCCGCAGGCGTCATCGCTGCCGTCCTGGGCTGGCTGCTCGTCTCGATCGTGACCGTCGCGGTTGGACTCGCGGGCGGGCTGTACCTCTACTACCACGAGACGGTACGTGACATCGCGGCGCACACGCCGGAGCTGAAGATCGCGCAGGAGCGGCTCGACCTGCCGCTCCCGGACGCCGCCGCGACCGCGCTCGTCGTCGGGGTCGACGAGCGGCTCAAGGGCGTGGACGCGGGTGAGGGCGTCATCGCGCGTTCCGACACGCTCCTGCTGATGCGCGCCGATCCGAAGCAGCGCGCCCTGTCGCTGCTCTCGTTTCCCCGCGACCTGCTCGTCCCGATCCACTGCCGCGACCGGGCGCCCTTCACGGGGCGCATCAACGAGGCCTACTCGACCTGCGGCCCGGAGGGCGCACTGGAGACGGTCAGGAACCTCACCGGCCTGCCGATCAACTACCTCGTCACGGTCAACTTCGTGGGCTTCGTCCAGCTCGTAGCGAAGCTCGGCGGCGTCTGGATGGATGTCGACCGCCGCTACTACAACCCCCCCGGCACCGGCTTCGCGGAGATCGACCTGCACGCCGGGTACCAACGGCTCAACGGCCGCCAGGCGCTCTCGTTCGTGCGCTACCGGCACACCGACTCCGACATCTACCGACTCGCGCGCCAGCAGCTCTTCGTCCACGCCTTCAAGCAGGCGGTGACGAGCCAGTTCTCGATCGGGAAGCTCTTCCAGATCGTGGGCGTCGTGCGCGAGAACCTCGAGATCGGCGCGAAGGGGGGACAGATCGACGGGCGCACGGTGCAGCGGTGGGGCGTCTTCGCGTTCGACCTCCCGTCCGGGAACGTCTTCCAGACGAAGATCGACCCGGGGTGCTACGGCGAGACGGCCGACTTTGCGGTCACGGCGTCGCAGGAGTGCATCGACGAGGCCCTCGCCGAGTTCTCGCGGCCCGACGTCGAGGCGCCGGAGAAGGCGACGAACGCTGCGCTCGGCCGACGCCCGCGGACGGACGCGCCCCGGCCCGCCGACACGACCGTGGTCGTTCTCAACGGCAACGGGGTCCCGGGCGCCGCCGCCGACGCCTCCTACCAGCTCGCCCAGCAGGGCTACGCCACGCAGGAGCCCGCGAACGGCGCAGCGGCGAATGCGCCCACGCAGGACTACCTGCGCACCCAGGTCTACTTCGATGACGCCCGGGCCGAGGCGCGGCGGGCGGCGACGAGGCTCGTCACCGTCTTCGGCGGTCAGACCGACGTCGACATGGCCTCGATGCCCCTCGCCATCCAGCCGCTGGCCGGGGACGCGATGGTCGCGGTCGTGCTCGGGCGCACCTTCGGCGGGAACGTCGCCACCCGGCCGGACCAGACGCCGCAGCGGACGCCGCCGGCGGTCGTCCGGAACGCCGACGCGACGCTTGCCGGCCTGCGGGAGGCCCAGAAGCAGGTCCGCTTCCCGCTCCAGGTGCCGACGATGGTCGAGCAGACCTCGCGCCTTGCGAGCGAGGAGGGCGTACGGGTCTACAAGATGGCCGGCCACCCGACCGTGCGCCTCACCTTCGTCACCGGCGCGAGCGAGTACTGGGGCATCCAGATGGTGCGCTGGCGGCAGGCGCCCGCGCTCCGGGGGGCCAACAAGACCGTGACCATGAAGGGCCGGACGTACGACCTCTACTACTCGGGCTCGAAGCTCCACCTGGTCGTGCTTCGCGACCTCGGCACGACCTACTGGGTCACGAACACGCTCCTCGGCACGCTCTCGAACGAGACGATGCTGGCGATCGCCCGGGGCTTACGGCCCTTAAAGGCAGCTAGGTAGGGTTCCCCGGTCATGGCCCAGATCGGGATCTTCGGCGCCGGCTACGTGGGCCTCGTCACGGGGGCCTGCTTCGCCGAGCTCGGCCACGAGGTCGTCGTCCGCGACGTCGTCCCCCAGCGGATCGGCGAGCTTCACGCCGGCCGCGTGCCGATCTACGAACCGGGCCTGACGGAGCTGATCGCGAAGAACGCCGAGCGGCTGAGCTTCACGCTCGACGTGCGCGAGGCGATCGCGGACGCGGACTTCCTGTTCGTCTGCGTGGGGACGCCGCCCACGCCCTCGGGCGACGCCGACCTCGCCGCCGTGTGGACGGTCGTCGACGAGCTGCCCGGGCTGGAGCACTCCGTGACGCTCGTGATGAAGAGCACCGTGCCGGTCGGCACCGGCGAGAAGGTGCGCGCGGCGCTCGACTCGCGCGGACTGCGTCACGTCGGTTACGTCTCGAACCCCGAGTTCACGGCCGAGGGCAACGCCGTTCACGACTTCATGCACCCGGACCGGATCGTGGTCGGCGCCTTCGACGAGGCGGACGGGAACGCCGTCGAGCGGCTGCACGACGGGATCGAGGCGGAGGTCCTACGGACGGACGTCGCCTCGGCCGAGATGGTCAAGCTCGCCTCGAACGCGTTCCTCTCGACCCGGATCAGCTTCATCAACGAGATCGCCAACGTCTGCGAGCTGGTCGGCGCGGATGTCGTCGACGTTGCGCGCGGGGTCGGGCTCGACCACCGGCTCGGGCCGCACTTCCTCCGGGCCGGGATCGGCTTCGGGGGCTCGTGCTTCCCGAAGGACGTCTCGGCGCTGAAGCAGCTCGCCGGCAACAAGGGCTACCACTTCCAGCTGCTGGCGGCCGTGATCGAGGTGAACGAGCTCCAGAAGCGCCGGATCGTCCAGAAGCTCCAGCGCTACCTGGGCTCGCTCCACGGAGCCAAGGTCGCTCTCCTCGGGCTGGCCTTCAAGCCGAACACCGACGACATGCGTGAAGCGCCTGCAATCGTCCTCGCCTCCCGACTCATCGCCGAGGGCGCCGAGGTGCGCGGCTGGGATCCTGTCGCCGACGGCCGGGCCACCATGCCCTCGCTGCGCCAGTGCGACACACCGCTCGAGGCGGTCGCCGGGGCGGACGCCGCCGTGATCGTCACCGAGTGGCCCGAGCTCGCCTCCGAGGACTGGCCGGCGCTCGCCGCCGCGATGCGCCGGCCGCTCCTGCTCGACGGCCGCAACTTCCTCGATCCCGAGGAGGCTCGGCGCGCCGGCTTCCTCTACGAGGGGATGGGCCGGGGCTCCGCCGACGTCGTGCCGCAGGGCGTCCCCGACGCCGGCTAGTGGAGGCGATCATCCTCGCGGGCGGGAAGGCCGAGCGGCTCGGCGAGGCCGCGGCCGGCCGGCCGAAGGCGCTCGTCGACGTCGCGGGGCGGCCGCTCGCCGCCTACCAGGTCGGGCAGCTCGCGGGCGCCGATGTCGGACGCGTGATCGTGAGCTGCGCGGCGGGCAAGGAGGACGAGTTCGCGGAGGCGCTCGCCGGCCTCGGGCCGGAGATCGTCCCCGTCGCCGAGCCCGAGCCGCTGGGGCGCGGGGGAGGGCTGCGGCTGGCGGCGCGGGAGCGGCGCGAGGCCGGCCCGGTCTTCGCCCTGAACGGGGACGAGCTGCTGGACGTCGAGCTGCGCGGGATGCTGGCGCGGCACCTCGAGCGCCGGGCCGCGGCGACGATCGCGCTGACGCCCCTCCAGTCTCCCTTCGGGGTCGTCGAGCTGGCCGAGGACGACACGGTCACCGGGTTCCGCGAGGCCCCCCGCCTGCCGCACTGGGTCAACGTCGGCGTCTACGTGCTCGGGGAGGAGGCGCTCGACCGCCTGCCCGAGCGCGGCGACCACGAGCAGACGACCTTCCCCGAGCTCGCACGCGAGGGCAAGCTGCTCGGCTGGCGGCACGAGGGCACCTGGCTGACCGTGAACACGCCCAAGCAGCTGCGCCTCGCGGTCGAGTTCGTCAATGCGCATCCGGAGTTCCTCGCGGCGTAGGATCGTCCGGTCGATGACAGGGCCGGTCTCCTCCCCGAACGTGAACTCGCTGGACCCGTTCGCCTTCGAGCCGCGCAGGGTCGAGAAGCCGTGGGGCTGGGAGCTGATCTGGGCGGAGACGGACGCATATGCCGGGAAGATCCTCTTCGTCCGCGCCGGCGAGTCGCTCTCGCTCCAGTTCCACCGGCAGAAAGACGAGTCGTGGTACGTCGAATCCGGCCGCGCGAAGCTCGAGCTCGGCCGGATCGGGCAGGCCGTGCTGGCGGAGGAGGTGATCGGCCCCGGAACGGCGTTCCGCTACCGGCCGGGCACGGTGCACCGGGTGACCGCGCTCGAGGACACGACCATCCTCGAGGTCTCGACCGCGCAGCTCGACGACGTCGTCCGGCTCGAGGACGCCTACGGTCGCGAGGGCACCTCCGAGCCGTGACGGGCACCTGCCTGTGCGGAGGGGTCCGGTTCGCAGTCGACGAGCCGTTCCTCGTCACGGGAGCCTGTCACTGCACCAACTGCAAGAAGATCTCGGGCGGAGCCGGGACCGTGAGCGGGCGCGCACCGACGAGTGCGATCCGGCTGCTCGCCGGCGCGGAGCACGTGCGCACGTTCCAGCCGGCCGAGGGCACGGCGAAGTCGTTCTGCGCCGTCTGCGGCTCGAATCTCTTCGGCGGGGGCTGGCCCGCCTCGGAGTGGACGAGC
>JACVRU010000108.1 GCA_014534295.1 Thermoleophilia bacterium
CGACGCGGGGCGGACGGCGGAGCTCGACCGCGGCCCGCTCTACCTCCCGACCCTCGAAGGCCGGCTCCTCGGGCACGTCCACCTCGGCCTGCGGCTCGTCGAGGAGCGCGCGCTCGAGCTGCCCGCCGACGTCCGGGCGGAGCTCCTGCACGCCGTCGCCTGCCACCACGACGCCCGCGCCGCGCGCACCGCGGAGGCAGCCGTGCTGTACCACGCGAACCAGCTCGACGCCGTCGCCGCCACCCGCCCCGCGGAGTGATCGCGGTCGCGCTCGCCCTCGGGGCGAGCCTGTCGTGGGGCGTGTCGGACTTCGTCGCCGGCCTGAAGAGCCGGTCGCTGTCCGTCGTCGCCGTCCTCGCGGTCTCGCAGCCGGCCGGCCTGGCGCTCGTCGGCGCAGCCCTGCTCGTCTGGGGCGGCCAGGCGCCGACTGCCGGCGAGGCCGCCTGGGCCGCGGCCGCGGGGGCCGTCGGGCTCCTCGCGCTCGCCTCGTTCTACCGAGGCCTGGCCGCCGGGGCGATGTCGGTGATCGCGCCCGTCGCCGCGACCGCGGCCGCCGTCCCGCTGGCGGTCGGCGTGGCACGGGGCGAGCGGCCGACCGCGCTCCAGGCGGCCGGCGTCGCCCTCGCGCTCGTGGGCGTCGTCCTCGCCTCGCGGGAGCCCGTGGAGGAGGCGCTCGGCGGCAGCCGGCTCGCGGCCGGGTTCGGCTTCGCGGTGCTCGCCGCGATCGGCTTCGGCTTCTTCTTCGTCGCCGTGGACGTCGCCGGCGACGGAGGTGCGGGCGTCCTCTGGGTGACCCTCTCGCTCCGCTCGGCCTCGCTCGCCCTCGTGCTCCTCGCCGCGCTCGTGGTTCGGCCGCGGCTGCCGCGCGACCCGGGCACGCTGGCGGCTCTCGTCGCGGTCGGAGCGCTCGACATGTCCGCGAACGCGCTCTTCGCCGCCGCCTCGACGCGCGGGCTCGTGAGCGTCGTCTCGGTGCTCGCCTCGCTCTATCCGGTCGTCCTCGTCATCCTGGCCCGGACGCTGCTCGGGGAGCGGATCGCCCGCGCGCAGCAGGCCGGCGTCGTGCTCGCGCTCGCCGGCGTGGCGCTGATCAGCGTGGGAGGCTAGCCACCCGGCGCTCGATCTCGTCGCGGATCGCGCGGACCTCCTCGGGCCGCTTGCCGGCCGGATCGTCGAGCCCCCAGTCGACGTACTCCTTGCCGGGGACGTAGGGGCACGCGTCGCCGCAGCCCATCGTCACGACGATGTCGGCCCACTCGACGTCCTCCCGCGAGAGCTCGTGCGGGACGCGGCCCTCGAAGTCGACGCCGAGCTCCGCCATCGCATCGGCGACCTCCGGGTGCACGCGCCGCGCCGGCTTCGTGCCCGCGGAGCGCGCGCTCCCGCCGAGCCGCTCGTAGAGCGCCTCCGCCATCTGCGAGCGGCCCGCGTTCTGGATGCAGACGAAGAGGACGTTCGTCATCCGGCCAGCGCGACCCGCAGGCCGTCGATCGCCTCGGGCACGAGCCGGTAGTACGCCCACGTCCCCCGGCGCTCGGCCTCGACGAGGCCGGCCTCGCGGAGGAGCCGCAGGTGGTGGGAGATCGTCGGCTGGGAGAGCTCGAAGTCCTCGACGAGGTCGCAGACGCAGACCTCGTCGGCGCCTGCGAGCCGGTTGACGATCGCGACCCGGGTCGGGTCCGCGAGCGCCTTGAAGCGGTCGGCGAGCGCCTGAGCGTCGTCGGCCGCGATCGGCTGCGCCCCCGGAGCGCAGCAGGCACCGATGACGGGAAGCGGTTTCATCGACAGGTGTCAATCTACCAGCCGGCCGCTACCGTCCGGGCGTGCTCGTGGTCGCCGCAGCCGTGCTCGCGCTCGCCGCGCCTCCGTTCCAGGCCGACGTCGCCCCGATCGGAGCCGAGCTCCGCAGGACGATGACCGGCAGCTCCTGGCGGCCCGGCTGCCCGGTCGGGCTCCGCGACCTCCGGCTCGTCGCGGCGAGGCACTGGGGCTTCGACGGCCGTGTGCGCTCCGGCCGACTCGTCGTCCACCGCACGGCGGCGCAGCCGATCGTCCGCGTGCTCCGCAGGCTCTACGAGCGCCGGTTCCCGATCCGCAGGATGCGCCTCGTCGACGCCTACGGAGGTAGCGACTTCCGCTCGATCGAGGCGGACAACACGTCGGCGTTCAACTGCCGCCGCGTCGAGGGGACGAGCCGCTGGTCCCTGCACGCCTACGGGCTCGCGATCGACGTCAATCCGATCGAGAACCCCTACGTGACCGCGGACGGCCGAGTCTTCCACCGCGCCAGCCGACCTTACGTCGACCGGGCTCGAGTGCGGCCCGGGATGGCCTACCCGGGCGGGACGCTCGTCGAGGCGTTCCGCGCGGTCGGCTGGGGCTGGGGCGGCACCTGGTCGGGCGCGAGGGACTACCAGCACTTCTCCGCCACCGGCCGCTGATGCTGGACGAGCACCTCTTCGAGAGCGCCTCCCTGCGGGGCAATCCGCTCGGCGACCCGCATGAGCGTCCGCTCTGGGTCTGGCGGCCGGAAGGGGACGGGTCGTACCCGTCGGTCTACGTCCTCCAGGGCTTCACGGGACAGCTGGACATGTGGCGGAACCGCCAGCCCTTCCGCCCGACCTACCTCGAGCTGCTCGACGCGACCGCGCCGCGGTGCGTCGTCGTCTTCGTCGACACGTGGACGTCCGTCGGCGGCTCCCAGTTCGTCGACTCGCCCGCCACCGGCCGCTACCACACGTACCTCTGCGAGGAAGTCGTCCCGTGGGTGGACGCACGCTACCCGACGCTGGCCGCGCGCGAGCACCGCGGGCTGCAGGGAAAGTCCTCCGGCGGCTACGGGGCGATGGTGACAGCGATGCTGCGGCCCGACCTCTTCGCCGGCGTGGCGAGCCATGCCGGCGGGGGGCTGTTCGAGGTCTCGATCCGGCCCTTCTTCCGCGACGCGGCCCGCACGCTGCGCGACCTCTACGGCGGCTCGGTCGACCGCTGGCTCGAGGACTTCCGCTCGCGCCCGGCCTTCAGCCGCGAGAACGACCTCCACCTCCTGCTCCAGTGGGGCTTCTCGGCGGCCTACTCCGCGACGCCGGACGTCCGGCTGCCCTACGACCCGGCGACCGGGCAGGTCGTTCCGGAGCGCTGGGAGCGGTGGCTCGCCTGGGACTTTCCGGCGCTCGTGCCGCGGCACGCCGAGGCGCTGCGCTCGCTGCGAGCGATCTACGTGGACTCCGGCACGCGGGACGAGTGGTTCCTCGACCTGACGGCGGAGTGGCTGCGCCGCGAGCTGACGGCGCTGGGCGTGCCCGACCTCCACGTCGAGCTCTTCGACGCGGGCCACGCGGAGATCGAGTACCGCTACCCGCTCGGCCTCGCCTACCTCGTCGAGCGCCTCTCGTGACGAGATCGTCACTGGAGGGTCATTCCCACGCGGAATCGGCTCGAGCCCGTCGCCCCTGTGGACGACTCGGCACGAAGTCGGCTCGGGGGTCTGACCCCGGGCCGTGGCCCGAGAGGCGCTGTCCGCTCAGACGTTGAAGCGGACGTTCAGGACGTCGCCGTCCTGGACGACGTAGGCCTTGCCCTCCAGCCGCTCCCGCCCGGCCTTCCGCGCGGCGGCGTGCGAGCCGAGCTCCACGAGGTCGTCCCAGCGGATCACCTCGCAGCGGATGAAGCCGCGCGCGATGTCGGTGTGGACCTGGCCGGCCGCGTCGAGGGCCGTCAGGCCCCGCCGGAGCGTCCACGCGCGCGTCTCGTTCTCGCTGGCGGTGAAGAACGTGATCAGGTCGACCGCCTCGAACAGCCTCCGGGCGACCTCCGCGAGCGCGGACGGGCCCTCGCGGAAGGCGGCAGCCTCCTCCTCGGGCAGCTCGGCGAGCTCCGCCTCGAGCTTCGCGTCGATCCCGCTGGGCCCGTTCTCGAGCGCGACCAGGGGCTTCGTCGTCAGCGGCTCGAGACCCGGCGGTGGCTCGCGGGGCCGGTCGGACAGCGGCTTCCCCTCCTCGAGGTGCGCGAGCAGCCCTTCGAGCTCCGCGACCTGGGCGCGCAGCCGCGGATCGCCCGACTTCGCGTCCTTCCGGGCCCGCTCGAGCCGCCGCTCGACGTGGTCGCGGTCGGCGACGAGCAGCTCGAGCCGCAGCGTCTCGAGGTCGCCGGCGGGGTCGGCACCCAGCGAGAACGCGTCCAGGACGGCCAGGAGGGCGTCGAGCTGCCGCATGTTGCCGAGATAGGCGGCGCCGCTGCCGGGCACGTCCACGACCCGCAGAGCAGCCGGCGTCACCTTCCGGGCGCCGACCACGCTGGCCACCCGCCCGAGCCGCTCGTCCGCGATCGGGGCCATGCCGACGTTCTCCTTCGCCGCGACTCCCCCGGCGTGCGTGAGTGCGTTGAAGACAGTCGTCCGCCCCGACCCGGGGAGGCCGACGATGCCCACTGCCAGCGCCACTCAGGTCGAGGCTAGCCGCTTCTGGAGCGCGACGAGCGCGCGATGCTGGAGGGACTTGACGGCGCCCTCGGTCTTGCCGAGCACGGTCGCCGCCTCTACGTTCGAGAAGTCGAAGATGAACTTCAGCGTCAGGACCTGCTTCTGCTCGGGCGAGAGCTCCTCGATCAGGTCGAGCATGCCGGCGTCGCCGATCGCATGGAAGGCCTCGACCTCGGCGGACGGCTCCGCATCGCCCTCCTCGGGCACCTCGTCCTCGAGTTGGATGCGCTTCGTCGCCCGGAAGTGGTCCATCGCGAGGTTGTGGGCGATGCGGAACAGCCAGGCCGAGAACGGCGCGGTGCCGAAGCGGAAGCGGCCGATCGCCTCGAGCATCTTCAGGAAGGTCTGCGTCGTCAGGTCTTCGGCGTCGTGGCGGTTGCCGACGGTCACGTGGAGGTAGCTGTAGATCCGGTCGAAGTGGAGCAGGTACAGCTCCTCGAGCGCGTCGCGCTCCCCGCCCTGGGCGCGCTCGACGAGCGCCCTCACCTCCGCCTGCGAGGCGGTCCTGGCCGCAGTCGTCTCCGTCTGGGACATCGGGCGAGGCTTGCCCGCCGCCGCTCGGCGGCTAACGCGCTACGCACCGAAGCCGACGCGGCTGTCGCGCGCGAAGCGCTTCACGTAGACGACCTTGTCGAGCCGCACCGTGTAGCGCCCGTCCTCGGCGTCGACCACGATCGACTGCTCCGCGTCCGCGAGGGCGCGCTCGAGGGCGTCGGCCGTGTCTGCCTCGACGACGGCGCTCATCGCCTGCCCGCCCTCGAAGGCGATCTCCACCCGGATCCGGTCAGTCACTGGACACCACCTCCGCGAGCACGCCGTGCACCGAGTCGGGGTGCAGGAACGCCACCTGCAGGCCGAAGAGCCCCTCGTGCGGCTCGTTGTCGATCAGCCTCGCGCCCTCGCCGGCGAGGCTGTCGAGCGCGACCTGGACGTCGTCCACCCGGTAGGCGACGTGGTGCATTCCGGGGCCGCGCCGCGCGAGGAAGCGCGCGACCGTGCTGTCGCCGTCCAGCGGGGCGACGAGCTCGACCCGGCTCTCGCCGAGCACCAGCGACGCCGCCTCGACCCGCTGGCCCGGGATCGTCCCGCGGCCCTCGAGCTCCGCCCCGAAGAGGCGCCGGTAGGTCTCCACCGCCTCGTCGAGGTCCGCGACCGCGATCCCCACGTGGTGGATGCCGCGCGCCTGCACGCGATCGACTCTACTGGTCGGTGCTCGCAGGCAGCAGCTTGACGGTGCCGACCGTCTCGCTCGCGTAGGACTCGGCCTGGACGTCGGCGAGCAGCTCCATCAGCTCGTGCCGCTGGAGGGTCTCCTTCTGGAGCAGCGCCTGGGCGACGCGGTCGAGCGCCGGCCGGTGCTTCTGGAGCAGCCCGACGGCTTCCTCGTAGGCCGAGTCGGTCAGGCGAGCCTGCTCGAGGTCGCGCAGGCGCTTCGTCTCCTCGGAGAGGGCGTAGTTGTCGGCGCGCATCGTCCGGGACGCGACCTCCTCGCCCATCCCGTACTCGAAGACCATCGCGCGGGCGAGCTCGGTCACCTTCTCGAGGTCGTTGGCGGCGCCGTTCGTGACCCGGCCGAAGACGACGTGCTCGGCCGCGCGGCCGCCGAGGATGATCTTCATCTGATCGATCAGCTCCTCGCGCGTGTGGAGGTAGCGGTCCTCGCTCGGCAGGTTGAGCGTGTAGCCGAGCGCCTGGCCGCGCGAGACGATCGTCGCCTTCTGGACGGGGAGCACGTCGCCCATCAGGTGGGACATGAGCGCATGGCCCGCCTCGTGGTAGGCGAGGATCCGCTTCTCCTTCTCGGAGACCACGCGCCGCTGCTGGAGCCCGGCGACGACCCGCTCCAGCGCAGCGTCGAAGTCGTGGTGGTGGATCTGCTGGCGATCGGTGCGGCCGGCGAATATCGCGGCCTCGTTGGC
>JACVRU010000104.1 GCA_014534295.1 Thermoleophilia bacterium
CTCGAGAGCGGCTCGGTGGACGTCGTCGTCTCGAACTGCGTGATCAACCTGTCCGTCGACAAGCCGGCCGTCTTCGCGGAGCTCGCGCGCGTGCTCCGGCCGGGCGGCAGGATCGGCGTCAGCGACATCGTCGCCGAGGACCGGCTCTCCTCGGAGGAGCGCGCGGCCCGCGGTAGCTACGCGGGCTGCATCGCGGGCGCGCTCTCGCGCTCCGAGTACGAGACCGGCCTCGCAGCGGCCGGCTTCGAGGACGTGTCCGTCACCTTCACGCACGAGGCCGCCGACGGTCTGCACGGCGCGATCGTCAGGGCGTCGAAGCCGGCAGCGGCTCGGCGAGGTCGTCGAGGCTGGGAGCAGTCCTGATCGACGGGCTCAGCGTCCCCCACAGGGCGAGTACGAGCCCGAACGCGGCGAAGACCCCGATCGACGCCCGTTCGGTCGCGTGGTCGAGCAGGAAGCCCGCCGCGAGCGGCCCGAGGGGCGCGATGACGAGGCCGATCGTCTGCCAGACGCTGCTGACGCGCCCGACGAGCCGGTCGGGCGTCAGCGCCAGCCTGAGGCTGTGGACGACCGAGTCGGTCGACGGGATCGCGACCGCGGTGGGGAGGATGCTCGCCGCGAGGACGTAGACGCTCGGCCAGATCAGGAACAGCGCGCAGCCGGTCCAGGTCCAGAGCTCGAGCAGCAGGACGCCGCGGACCGGAAGCAGTCGCCTGACCACGGGCGAGAGAAACGCGCCCGCGAGGATGCAGCCGCCGAAGGCTCCGAGGAGGACGCCGACCTGCGTCCCCGTCAGCCCCTCCCTGCGGCCGATCACGAGCAGGGCGAGCAAGACGCCCGGACCGATGAAGTTGGCGAGCCCGAAGAGGAACGCGGTCGTGCGGAGGAACGGGTGGGCCCAGAGGAAGCGGAACCCCTCGGCGATGCGGGCGCGGAGCGGCCACGGGTCCCGCTCGCGCTCCTCCTGGAACGGCGTGCGGATCGCCAGCAGGGCCGCCGTCGAGAGCACGTAGCTGGCGGCATGCGCGAAGAACGGGAAGGCGCGGGCAAGCCCGAAGAGCGCACCGCCGAGCGGGGGTGCGGCCAGGCTGACGGCGGCCTCGCGCCCGGTGACGACCGCGACCGCCGCGGGCAGCTGCCGGCGCGGCACGACCGCTCTCAGGGCGCCGTGCTGGGCGGTGGCGAAGACGGAGGCCCCGATCCCCTCGAGGAACGCGACGACCGGGATCATCCAGAAGGCGATCTCGTCGAGGACGAGGAGCAGGGCGAGGCTGCCGACGGCCGCGCTACGCAGCGCGTGGGCGCCGATCATCAGCGCCCGCCGGCTCCAGCGGTCGGCCGCGAGTCCTGCCGGCAGGGCGACGATCGCCGTCGGCAGCAGACGCGCGAACGCCACGATCCCGGCCTTCGCCGCCGAGCCCGTGAGCGTGAGCACCAGCAGCGGGTAGGCGATCGCGCTGATCTGCGAGCCGCCGCTCGAGAGCAGCTGCGCCGCCTGGAGCAGCAGGAAGTCCCGATTGCGGCGCAGGGGAGGCGCGGTCACGCGCGGACGCTAGAGCAGAGAGTGGACGGGACAGGGGCGGAGGGACTCGAACCCCCGGCCTACGGTTTTGGAGACCGCCGCTCTACCAGCTGAGCTACGCCCCTAGGCAAGGCCCAGTGTACCCCGCCTCGGTCTAACCTCCCGGCGTGGCTCCGTCCGGCCAGCGCCGCGCGCTCGGCGCCCTCTTCCTCGTGCTCGCGGCCCTCTTCGTCGGCATCGCGGCGGCGGGGACGAACGCGGGCGTCTGGCCCGTCGCGGTCGCGGCCGCGGCGCTCGCGTTCTGGATGCTGACGATGGTCGCGCGCGCCTGGCGCCGGCCGCGCCGGTGAGGGTTCCGCCGGAGAACGCCGTATTCTGTTCCGGTGCCCGACGTGGACATGCGCAGCCTGTGGGTCGAGTACAGGCGCACGAAGGACAAGCAGCTCCGCGACCGCCTGATCCTCACGTACGCGCCGCTCGTCAAGTACGTCGCCGGCCGGCTCGGCAGCGGCCTCCCCGCGCACGTCGACGACGACGACCTCGTCTCGTACGGCCTGCTGGGGCTGATCGGGGCGATCGAGCGCTTCGATCCGGACCGCGGGATCAAGTTCGAGACCTACGCGCTCGGGCGCATCAAGGGCGCGATCATCGACGAGCTCCGCTCGCTCGACTGGGTGCCGCGCTCGGTCCGGGCCCGCGCCCGCGAGATCGAGCGCGCGATCGCCGAGCTCGAGTCGAAGCTCGGCCGCGCGCCGACCGACGAGGAGATCGCGGCCAAGCTCGGGGTCTCCGAGGAGGACTTCGCCGAGGACCTGACCGAGATCTCCCGCACCTCGATCGCCGCCCTCGACGAGCTGTGGACGGTCTCCGCGGGCGGCGACCAGGTCGCCCTGCTGGACACGATCGAGGACCCGTCCGGCCCGAGCCCGACGACCGCGCTCGACGAGACGGAGCTCAAGGAGGCGATGGCCGATGCGATCGCGCGGCTCCCCGAGCGCGAGAAGCTCGTCGTCACGCTCTACTACTACGAGGAGCTGACGCTGCGGGAGATCGGGGAAGTGCTGGGCGTCACGGAGTCCCGCGTCTCCCAGCTGCACACGAAGGCGATCCTCCGCCTCAAGGCTCGGCTCTCCGGCTAGGATCGCCCCGGATGGAGCCGGGGAAGATCCGCAACGTCGCGGTCGTCGGGCATCGAGGCGTCGGCAAGACCTCCCTCGTCGAGGCGATGCTGTTCCAGGCCGGCGCCGTCAACCGGCTGGGCACGATCGAGGCGGGCTCGACCGTCGGGGACTGGGACGACGACGAGCAGCGCCGCGGGATGTCGCTCCAGGCGTCGCTCGCGCACCTCGACTGGCAGGAGCGCAAGATCAACCTCGTCGACACGCCCGGCGACCCGGGCTTCCAGGGCGACGCGATCGCGGCGCTGAAGATCGTCGAGGGCGCGCTGATGGTCGTCTCCGCCGTGATGGGCGTCGAGGTCGGTACGAGCCGGCTTTGGAAGCGCGCCGACGCCGGCGGGGACGCGCGCGTGATCTTCGTGAACATGCTCGATCGCGAGCGCGCCGACTTCTTCCGGGCGCTCGAGGGCGTACGCTCCCAGCTCTCCGACAGGGCCGTCGCCGTCCACCTCCCGATCGGCTCCGAGCACGAGCTGACCGGGATCGTCGACCTGCTGCACATGTGCGCGTACACGAGCCCCGACGGCCAGCGCGAGGGCAAGGCGACGCAGATCCCGGCCGACCTGGCCGACCAGGCCGCCGAGTACCGCGAGAAGCTGCTCGACGCCGTCGTGGAGACGGACGAGGGCCTGATGGAGCGCTACCTCGACGGCCAGGAGCTCGACGCCGGAGAGGTCGCGAGTGCGCTCAAGGAGGCCGTGACGCGCGGCGAGGTCTTCCCGGTCGCCTGCGGGGTCGCCACGAAGAACCTCGGCACGACGGCCCTGCTCGACCTCCTCGTCGAGGGCGTGCCGAGCCCCGCGAAGAAGGGCCCGCAGATCGAGCTCGAGGCCCCGAAGACCGCGGCCTTCGTGTTCAAGACGATCGCCGACCCGTTCGCCGGCAAGATCAACGTCTTCCGCGTCCTCAAGGGCACGGTCTCGAGCGACGCGACCCTCGTCGACGCGCGGACGCACTCGAAGGAGCGCGTCGGGACGCTGCTCGTGATGCAGGGTAAGGAGCACGAGCAGGCGAGCGCGTTCGGGGAAGGCGACATCGGCGCGGTCGCGAAGCTCAAGGACGTCCAGACCGGCGACCTGCTGGTCGACGCCGAGTACGACGTCGAGCCGCCCGCGATCGACTTCCCGGAGCCCGTGATGAGCTTCGCCGTCACGCCGAAGGCGAAGGGCGACGAGGAGAAGATGGCGACGTCGCTGCGGCGCCTCGCCGAGGAGGACCCGACCCTCGTCCTCCGGCGCGACGACCAGACCGGCGAGCTGCTGCTCTCGGGCCTGAGCCAGATCCACGTGGAGGTCGCGATCGAGCGGCTTCGCAGCCGGTTCAACGTCGACGTCGACCTGCACCAGCCGCGTGTCCCGTATCTGGAGACGATCCGCAAGGAGGCGCGTGCACAGGGTCGCTACAAGAAGCAGACCGGTGGGCGCGGCCAGTACGGCGACTGCCACATCGTGCTCGAGCCGATCGGCGAGCGGGACGGCAACTACGAGTTCGTCGACCAGATCGTCGGTGGCGTCATCCCGCAGAGCTTCCGGCCGGCCGTGGACAAGGGGATCCAGGAGGCAATGCAGTCAGGAGAGCTCGCGGGCGCGCCGGTCAAGGGTGTGCGCGTCCGGCTCGTCGACGGCTCGTACCACACCGTCGACTCCTCGGAGATGGCGTTCAAGATCGCCGGCTCGATGGCCTTCAAGAGCGCCTACGGCCAGGCCGATCCCGTCCTCCTCGAGCCGATCATGGAGCTGGAGGTCACGGTGCCCGACGACACGGTCGGCGCCGTCAACGGAGATCTCAACTCCCGGCGCGGCCGCCTGGTCGGGATGGAGCCCGCCGGCGGGATGACGACGATCCGGGCCGAGGTGCCGATGGCCGAGGTTCTCACGTATGCGCAGTCGCTGACGTCGCTCACGGGCGGGCGCGGCGACTACCATATGCACTTCGCGCGCTACGAGGAGGTGCCGAGCCACATCGCGCAACGGGTCATCGCCGAGCGCAAGCAGGAGCTCGAGGAAGCGAAGGCGTAGCGCCTCCGCTTCCCCGCTCGCGCTCCTAGATTCGCACCGTTTGGGGCTCGGGCTGGTCCTCGCGGAGCCGCTTGAGCACGTCCGTCACGTCCGCGAGCTCCTGCTCGAGGTCGCGCTGGTACTCCTCCAGCCGGCGCAGCCAGTCCTGGCGGCTGCCGAAGCGGCCGCGACGACGGCCGTGGCGTCTATGGCCGTGGCACATGGTCACCTCCCTTCGCGTGGCGGGTCAGGAAGTCGTCGATCCGGGCGCGGGCGCGGCCCAGCGCGGCGGCCCACTCGGAGAGCAGCCGCTCACCTGCGGGGTTGAGCCGGTACCGCCGACGCGCTGGCCCGGGCGTCTCCTCGTCCCACTCGGAGCTCACGAATCCCTCCTCTTCGAGCGACCGCAGGAGTCGGTAGAGGTTGCCCATGTCGGGCTGCGCGCCGGGGAAGAGGGCGGTCAGCTCCTCGAGCAGCTCGGCGCCGTGGATCCCGGGACTGTCGCGGACGAGCAGGAGCACCGAGGGCTCGGCGAAGCGCTCGACGCGCGCCCTGACGAGCCACCGGCCGCGGTGGCAGTGGCGCGAGCGCGGTACCGCCCGCATCAGCCGCGTCTCGATGATAAATCACACATGTAAAACACATTATCAATCGGGCGGGGGACCCTCGGCGGGCTAGACTCGCCGCCGTGCGCCAAACGCGGAACGCCGCCCAACGCACCTGCGCCATCTGCGAACGCTCGCTCCTGATGGGCGAGCGCGCGGTCCGGTTCGCGCCCTACCACGGGGCGGAGCTCGTCGACGTCTGCCCGCTCTGCGTGGAGCAGGCGGTGGCGGCGGGATGGATCAAGGAGGGGAGCCCGACGACGCCGACGGTTCCCGTCGAGCGCCGGCGCCGTCGCGGCGGCCTCGCGCGGCTGTTCGACCTGGGCGGCCGGGCGGCCTCGCCGCCGGTGGTCTCCGAGCCGATCCTGCGGCGCCTGTCGGAGCGGGAGCAGGCGATGGTCGAGGCCGCGGAGCTCTTCAACGCCTCCGACTACCGCCGCACGGTCGCGGGCATCGCCCGCAGCCTCGGCGAGCCGCGGGTGAGCGTCGTCCCCCTCTCGGGCGCCTTCGGCGAGCTCGTGATCACGGTCGCGTGGGACATCTCCTGGTACCAGTACCGCGTCTCTCCCGACTCGTCCCAGCCCGTCCGGCTCGCGGGGCGCGGGCAGGACACGGGCGAGATCGAGACCCCCTACACGGCCTGGAACGCGCAGCTCCACGAGGACGGCCGCGTCACGCCCGACATCGAGCGCGTCTAGCGCTCTCCGCCGTCCTCCCTACAATCAGAAGCAGTGATCTACTGCGTGATCCCCCGCGAGCTGGCCGACGAGCTCTACGACCGGATGGTCGAGTACTACAAGGACAACCCGAACGTGACGGTGATCGTCGACCGTCGCGAGGGCCCCGACCGCCGGCAGGGGAAGGAGTACGGCGGCAAGCGCCTCATCCGCGACCGGCGCCGCCGCCGGGCGACGGGTAGCTTCCCCGAGGTCGAGCCGCCCGGCGCCTGACTGCGGCTAGGATCGGCCGCATGGCCGTGACGACGAAACAGTTCCGGAACTTCATCGGCGGCGAGTGGGTCGACGCAGCGTCGGGCGAGACCTTCGACAGCGTCAGCCCCGCGACCGGCGACCTGATCGGCACCTTCCCGAAGTCGGCCAAGGAGGACGTCGAGCGCGCCGTGGCCGCCGCGAAGGCCGCCTACGAGGAGTGGCGACTCGTGCCGGCGCCGAAGCGCGGCGAGATCCTCTTCCGCTTCGGGCGGCTCGTGCAGGAGGAGAAGGACGAGCTCGCCGATCTGATGACGCGCGAGATGGGCAAGGTCAAGGCAGAGGCCGGGGGCGACGTCCAGGAAGCGATCGACATGAGCTTCTACATGGGCGGGGAGGGGCGGCGCCTGTTCGGGCACACGACCCCCTCGGAGCTGCCGGACAAGTTCCAGATGAGCGTGCGGATGCCGATCGGCGTGATCGGCGTGATCACCCCGTGGAACTTCCCGATCGCGATCCCGTCCTGGAAGATCGC